>JAQVWF010000064.1 GCA_028698615.1 Syntrophorhabdaceae bacterium | reverse complement strand
GGATGATCTGGGGTAAGATGAGAGCAAGACAGCGACTATCAATCAATAAGGAGGGGCTATGAAATTTGAAATTACCTCGAATGTTCATTGGGTAGGCAAGATCGATTGGGAGCTGCGAAAGTTTCACGGGGAAGAATATTCCACCCACCGGGGTTCGTCCTACAACTCCTACCTGGTGCGGGACGAAAAGACCGTTCTCATCGATACGGTATGGCTCCCTTTTGCCCGTGACTTTGTGGAGAACCTCGCAAACGAGATCGACCTCAACACCATTGATTATGTTATTGCCAACCACGCGGAGATGGACCATTCGGGCGCTTTGCCGGAACTGATGCGCCGCATACCCGACAAGCCGGTCTATTGCACGGCCAACGGCGTAAAGTCCCTCAAGGGCCACTATCATCAGGATTGGAACTTCCAGGTGGTAAAGACCGGCGACAGGCTGGGTCTCGGAAGCAAGGAACTCGTCTTCATCGAGGCACCCATGCTCCACTGGCCCGATACCATGATGGAATACCTCACGGCCGACGCCATCCTCTTCTCCAACGATGCCTTCGGCCAGCATATCGCCAGTGAACATATGTTCAATGACCTCGTGGTGCAATCGGAGCTTTTTGAAGAGGCGACTAAGTACTATGCCAACATCCTTACGCCTTTTTCGCCCCTCGTAACGAGGAAGATAAACGAGGTGGTCGCCCTGAACCTGCCCGTCAATGCCATCTGCCCCAGTCATGGCGTCATCTGGCGCGACAACCCTCTCCAGATCGTTCATAAATATCTTGAATGGGCGGCAGACTACCAGGAGGACCAGATCACCCTCATCTACGACACCATGTGGAACGGCACACGCAGGCTTGCCGAAGCCATAGCAAAGGGCATCAAGGAAATGGACGGCAAGGTGACGGTGAAGCTCTGCAATGTAGCCCGAAGCGATATCAACGACGTGGTAACGGAGGTTTTCAGGTCGAAGGCCATCCTGCTGGGTTCCCCGACGATCAACAGGGGCGTCCTCAATGCAGTGGCGTCGTTGATAGAAATGGTCGCCGGGCTCAAGTTCAAAAACAAGAAGGCCGCCGCCTTCGGCTGTTACGGCTGGAGCGGCGAATCGGTGAAGATCCTCAATGAAGGGCTGGCAAAAGCCGGGTTCGAGATTGTCCACGAGGGCTTCAGGGCGATGTGGCAGCCGGGCGACGATGAACTGGCACAGGCAGTGCAGTTCGGAAGAGAACTGGCGGGGAAATGAGGATGTCCCGACATCAACACAACACACAACATTAAGGAGGACACAATGGACAAACAGGCGATGATACAAAAGGTGAAGGCCCTTCTGGGCGCGGATGGAAAGATCTCCTGCGAACAGGCCATGAAGCTTGCCGATGCCGAAGGCGTCCCCTACGGGGATATGGGCGACCTTCTCAATGAATTCAAAATCAAGGTGGGAGCATGCCAGCTCCACTGCTTCCCCAACCCGGTGTGCAGTCCCACGGCAAAATGACGGTCCCACCAGGGACTTGCACTCGCTTCACGCCAGTGCAAGTCCCTGATTTATCTTGTCTATGATGTCTTGTTCTGCTAGAATCTGTCGCAGATATCAGCATTATGAGAGGTCAACATCCATGAACATACTTTCCGCTATCGGCAACACGCCACTCGTGGAACTGTGCAATATCAACCCCAATCCCAATGTCAAGATATTGTGTAAGCTCGAAGGCTGCAACCCCGGCGGCTCCGTCAAGGACCGCCCCGCCCTTTACATGATCACCAAGGCCGAAGAGAGGGGAGAGCTTACGAAGGAAAAGACGATCCTCGAGCCCACCTCCGGCAACACGGGCATCGCCATCGCCATGATCGGCGCGGCCAAGGGCTACCACGTCGAACTGTGCATGCCCGCGTGCGTAAGCAACGAACGGCGGCTCATCCTCCAGGGCCTCGGCTCCCAGGTCTTTCTCACACCCGCCAAAGAGAACATAGACGGCGCCATCAGGCAGGCCCTCACGCTTCTTCACGATGAGCCGAAAAAATACTACATGCCCAACCAGTACGAAAACCCCGACAACGTCCTCGCCCATTATGAGACGACGGGCCCCGAGATATTCCGCCAGACGGACGGAGAGGTGGATTACTTCGTCGCCGGCATGGGGACGACGGGCACCCTCATGGGAACCGGCGGCTATCTCAAATCCGTCAAGCCCGGGGTCAAGATAGTCGGCGTGGAACCTGTCGTCGGCCACACCATCCAGGGCCTCAAGAACATGCGGGAATCCATGGTGCCTTCCATCTATCACCCCAAAGAACTCGACCTCAAGGAAATGGTCGAGGACGGGGAAGCCTTCGAAATGACGGGGCTCCTTGCCCAGAAAGAAGGCATATTCGTCGGAACATCGAGCGGAGCCGCGGCGGCAGTCGCCCTGAGGCTCGCCAGGATGATCGACCACGGAACCATTGTAGTCCTCCTCCCGGACCGCGGGGACAGGTACCTCTCCACCATGCAATTCAGGTCCATCTGCGCGAAGTGTCCGCCCTAACAGACCGCTTTAGCCGCTTGAACCGCTTGAACGGAACAGCCAAAAACAGAAGTTCTTTCTTTTAACAGAAAGAGAGAAAAAATACCGCAAACGGGACTGCCTTCAAGAGGGGGTTGCTTCTCAAGTATCCCTTCTTGACGGACGTCCCTGAGATCCCACACGAGAGAAGGATAGAGGTTACCATTGTTGCCAGTGCATGAGAAAGAAGGTATAATGAGACCATTATGGGTGCTCCGGTAAAGGGGGAGGAAAGAGATGGCAAAAGGAATTCTTAAGACAAAACCCCAGGTGATCATGAAAAACGGCCGGCCGAGCGCCGTGATAATCGACATTAAGGACTATCAGGAACTGCTGGACAGGCTCGAAGACAAGGAAGACCTGGCGGATCTCGAGAAGATACGCAAGGGCAGCCTTGAGGTGAGAAAACTCAGCGACTTCCTGGCGGAACCTGAAAATGCGCTATGAGCTTCTCATAGAGAGGCATGCCGAGAAAGACCTGAAAAGATTATCCTCACAACTATTTTCCCAGATCATCACAAAGATAAGAAAACTGGCCATCAACCCTCATCCACAGGGCAGCAGAAAAATAAGCGGTTCCGCCAGAGACTGGAGACTCAGGATTGGCGACTATCGTATCCTTTACGAAATCGACAATCGGGCGGATACTGTCACCATCATGCGCGTCAAACACCGTAAGGATATTTATCGCGACCTGTAGCGGGTGCTCCAGAAGGTGCTCTCATGGAACAATTGGAGATCAGCAGAGCCTTTACCCTATTGGAACCGGGGCCCGTCGTCCTTGTTACGACGAATGACGGAAAGAAGGACAACATCATGACGATCTCATGGACAATGGTCGTGGATTTCACACCGATCTTCGCCATAACCACGGGAGAATGGAACTATTCCTTCAGGGCCCTTCGGAAAACAAAGGAGTGTGTCATTGCAATCCCCACCGTCGATATGCTTGACAAGATAGTCGGAATAGGAACATGCTCCGGCGCCGACACGGACAAATTTACGAAATTCAGGCTCACCCCCGTAAAAGGCAAGATAGTCAAAGCACCATTGATAAAAGAATGCCTCGCTAACATCGAGTGCAAGGTCATCGACATCATCAAGAAACACAACATCATCATCCTCGAAGCCGCCGCGGCATACTTCGACAGCTCCCGCAAAGAGAAACGAACCATCCACGCCGTCGGTGACGGCACATTCATCGCAGATGGACGCAAGCTTGACCGAAAACAAATGATGGCGTCAAAACTTCCGGCTGGCGTCTAGCCCTCAAAGGTCAGGCGCTTTCGCAAGGACCGCGAAGAGAAACAGAAGAAGAAGAAGAAGAAGAAGAAGAAAGGCTTAAACGGCACTGCCTGTGCTTCACTGGTGGGTGCGCGTGCGTGCGGGGTCTCAGGGCCGGGCAGCCACGCTCCGGATCACACCCGTTACGTGCTTTCGACTCGCTCGATGCTCATTGCGGACAGAGGTCGGCGCAGGTTTCAAGCTAGTCATCCGCAGACATAACTCCATAGCATATCGCCAACACAGTGCAGTCAGACGCATCGGTCCCGGCCACTACCGTGCCCGGTCCGCGCTCCCCGAAACCACAACGGGTCCCGTGGTCCTACGCTAACGGCTGCCCGGCCCTGAGACCCCGCACGAGAGAGGGATTGGAGGTTGGGGGAAGGTGGGCAAAGGCAACTGCTTGGGGCTCCGACCCCAAAAGGCTTAAGGGAAAGCATAGTGTACATCTTAAGAAATTAAGAAACTCAAATCGTTTAGGGGGCATTGAAGAATAACTTGATTTCTGTGGAACGTCCCCGGTCTGCTCCCTCCTTTCGGGGCTATTATTTCGGTAACATCCTTTATGAGTCAACGATCTTTCTCTCACCACCCTTTGGGTAACATTTTTTATGAGGCAATTCGATTTCGGTTATTAGCTTGTCATTTATTTTGGTTAATAATAGAATGTTACAAAATACTGAATTCGTTAGCGAGAAGTTGAAAAACATGAATAGCCACGTAGAAGGCAGTGTAATGTCAAACCAGCCAGCCAAGACTCCAATCCGATATCCGGGCGGTAAGCAGAGATTCCTTAACCAGATTGTGGCGACTCTACCTCGGGTCGATGCAATCGAGGGTCACTTTGTCGAACCATTCCTTGGTGGTGGTTCCGTATTCTTTGCCATACAAGCAAAGCCGGCAATCTTAAGTGATAAAAATTCGGAATTGATTGACCTCTACAAGGGAATTCGTAGAGCTCCGCATAAAGTATGGGAAATATACTCTGGCTACAAGAGTGGAAAAAGGGAGTACTATCGGATTCGCCGGCAGGACACTACTGGATGGGACGTCATCTCTAAAGCCGCTCGTACACTCTATCTAAACCGAACATGCTTCAAAGGTATGTGGCGTCAGAACTCCCAGGGTCGCTTTAACATCGGATATGGAGGACAGGGACGCCGATGGGCCATAGCAGAAGAAGATCTTGTCCAGGTTGCCAAAGCCCTCAGAGGCGTAAAACTTCTGTGTGCTGATTTCGAGACCGTAGTTGATGCCTCACAGAAAAAGGATTTCATCTTTCTGGACCCTCCATACCACCCTGGTCGTCGGGAGTCGCGGGTCGATCACTACATGTTCGCGCAGTTCACCTTTACATCCCACCAACGCCTCGCCGCATCCCTTAATCGAGCTACTGAGCGTGGAGTGCGATGGGTTATGACCATATCATCCCACGAAGATATCAAGGCGCTATACCCTCAATATGCAATGATCCCATTCAGAGTTGGAGTCGGTCATTCGCCAGGACACATCACCAAAGAAACCGGCGAGGTGCTCGTAATGAATTTTTGAGGAGATAATATGAAGGAGTTTTTTGAAGATGCTGCGATGCAGGATCATCCGTTGCGCATTCTACAGCAGTTCGTGGAACGTGAAGACGCCAATGAAAAAGCTAAGAAATACAACGAGATGCGCTTTGTAGGTTATGTTCTTGATATTGGATACGATACTCTCACGATCATAACCTCAGACCCCTTCAAAATCGCCGTAGGTGGTGTTCCCCGCAACTCGCTGCTCATTATGGCACCCGCCAACTTCTATTCTCTTCCACCCCACTTCACATTGCTTCGTGTCCTTGAATCGGCACCAACGCCGTTGTCGCAGGACGTTCAGCAAACCTATTTTGAACTCCAGAAGAAATCTATGCCCGAACTGGACGTTTTTACCCAAAGCGAGCTACAATGGGGGGCTCTCAAGACGAGCGTCCTCGGTATGTTCTATCCGCATCCCGAAAAGCTCAACGAAGTCGAATTCTCAGGAGATTTGAATAACTTTGTAAGCGCCCACAAGTATCGAGTCTATGCGCCTTGCGATGATCTGCTGAATTTAATTGTGAACACGTTGGTTCGAGTCGAGGGCCGCTTCTCGATGGGCAAGCTGAGAATGACGGAATGCAGACTACCGCTACCAGGAAAGCCCACTCCAAATGTTGATGTGAACGTAACAACTAATGATTTCATGGGATGCCGGACTGCGATGTTCGGCAAGACCCGCCTTGGCAAGAGCAATGTAGTGAAACTCATTGCTCAAAGCCTGATCGAGACGCAGCCTAATGTAGGCCAACTTATTTTCGACATTAATGGTGAGTATGCCAACGACAACCCTCAGGACAACAATCGTTCCCTGGCCAGTGGATATCCGGCTAAATGTACCGTCTACGCATTGACACCGAAATCTGGCACTCCGTCCCGTCCTCTAAAACTAAATTTCTTCACAAATCCAGAAGGTTCCCTCCCTGTGTTGGCCAGCCTGCTGCGGCAGGCAAACCGGGATTCAGCATACATTAATGCATTCGCCAGCGTAGAGCTTCCATCTGTCGCTGATGTGATGGCCATGCCAATAGGCGGTGATAAGATTCGACTGATCCGCCGTATTCAGACGTACTGGGCAGTACTGTCGAAAGCCAGTTTTCCAGCAGATGAAACCACTTTACGACAACTTGGTCTGACATCCGGGGCTACAAGAAATTTTAACCCAGGGTTTTCTCAGAACCTCCGAAACGCAGCATTCAACAAAAACCCGCCTGCGCCTCCGAATTCCCTTAGCAGCCTCATTACTGAACTCGAGGCAGTGAATCGTTACCGCCGAAGCGCTCCAGCAAATGACCCTAGTCTTCAGTCCGGTGGCGGACCGCTTTTTAGCTCTGAGGATATAGCCCTTCTTGAGTTTCTTGAACCCCCGCCTGGGCGCGCCGGGATCTCCCTGTTGTTACCTTTTCGCAACTATCACGACCCCAATGCTGGTAACTTCATATCAGACATCTTGACGCTGATTAATGCCGGGCAAACCGTCATCCTCGATCTGGGAAATGCAAACCCGAAGGTTATGGAATACTTCTCCAATGAACTTTCGAAAGCTGTTTTTAACCACCAGGTGGACAAGTTCAGCAACAATAATCTCGGCGATCACTTTGTCCAGCTCTATTTTGAAGAGGCGCACAACCTTTTTCCACGCACAGAGGATGTCACCACGATATACAGCCGCTTTGCAAAAGAGGGTGCAAAGTACCATATTGGTATGGTCTATTCCACGCAATCGCCTACCACGATTAACCGAGATCTTCTGGCGCAGACGGAGAACTTTTTCATCGCACACCTTTCCTCGCGTGATGAAGTCTCCGCCCTCGGCAAATTGAATGTGGCTTATGACAGCCTTCAGGACGATATCCTTTCAGCAAAAACACCCGGATACATCCGAATGCTTACTCGTTCGCACCGCTTTGTTGTCCCGGTCCAGGTGTACCTATTCACCCCACCGGCCGCTGTAGGCGCTGAACCGGCTAGTACTTCGGCTGGGAAAGGACGTTAGTGATGGCGTTCCAAGGAGGCCGGAGACTGCCTGCAGAACGGGCAAGCAAGCTCGGACACCTCAAAGTCCTGGATAATCCTCTGGTCCAGAAATTGTGTCGCGAGTTGACGGATGTTGAGCCAAACGCTGAGGAGGCGAGCAGGCTCTGGTCCATAGTTACACCCGGAGGAAATCCGCTCTCCATCGTTTTTGCTGCAGATGGGTCGTACCAGGTTATCAGCAATGAAGCGCCTCCTTATTGCGCACGTGCTTTTATCAAGACCGCGCTACTTCGTATCGACCGACATGCGTTAAGCCTTATAGACAAAGATACGCCACATCCCTTTGCTCTTCGCGACATTCTAAAGGATAGCGCTATGCACCATGCGACGGTGTTCCCGTTGCGTCACGTAGAAATGGCTGGCAAAACGCTGTACGATGCATTGCGCGAAATCATCTATATGTCTCTAACGGAAGATACTGTGCTTGAGCGTCAACCGTACGAGACTTTGAAATGGCTTGTTTACCACAAGTGGAACCCGCGAGCACAACGTGGCTTGCCAGACTTTGAATGTCCCCATTGTCACTTTCCGAGGGCCACGTTGCCATACGATGCTGGCTCAGGGCCCTGCCAGAACTGCGGAAAAACAATACTCATTACCGATATGTTGGGCTTTCACCAAGAAATGTCGGAAGACTCGGCTCCCGATACCATTGCGTCATCATACATGGCGATCCATGAGACCCTCATGCTTTTTACTGGTATCCGATACTACTGGGAAGGAAAGAGAGAAATTCTGAAGAACTGTCTGTTTATCAAGGATGGCCCGCTGTCGATTCGTGCACAATACTCGAAATTGGTTGGTCCCATTAGGGTTTTTATAGAGCATACAGTCCAATCAAACTGCCCGGTCCACATTATTGGACAGGAAAAAAGTGGAACCTTCTTCGATCACCTCACACTAATTCGCGATCACGCCCCCTATCCCTCCTTCTTTATCCCAGATGATGCATACATTAAACAACGAATACAGAACCGACCGAACCAGGGAGCGCCATATGGCCTTGACACCAATTACGGTACTAAGGTCTTTCTCAAACTCAATCCATATCATTCAATGGTTATCAACGTCCCGACCGGTCCCCACCGCCCGAGTCCAATGGTTGCGGACCTTATCGGCTTCGATCGCATCCTAGCGACGCTGCCCACGATCCTGAGCAACCGCTACGAGGGTGCCCTCATGCCAGTGGAGATGGCAAACGGCGTAGCCTCTTTGTCTACGTACCCATCGGCCAAGGTTTTAAAAATGTTTGCTGAACGAATCAGTCGGTGAAAGATTGGGCTGTAAATTAAATAAATTGGGATAGACGCTTAACCTACAAGTGCGAGGAACAATATGGCACATAGATGGCCATGGGTACTGTCAGGATTGATAATCGTATTTGCGGTTTTGATGTTCTGGTGTATTCCTGATATGACAGGTCGCAGCCAACTCGGAGACTATCTTGCAGGTATTGCAAGCACGATTGCTTTCATATGGCTTATCGCCGCATATCTCCAACAGGGGAATGAGCTTCGCCTGCAAAGAGAGGAACTTGCACTGCAGCGCATATCTATTGATCTCCAGCGCGAGGAACTGAAGAGGCTGGGCAAGTTTGCGGCGCTGGAACAGGTCTCTCATTTGCTCGAGCAATTTGATTTGTCTTTGAGAAGCAATTCACAGAGTCCAGTGAAGAGTGCCAACGATCTCCCTATGGCTTTCATTAACACGCTGCCGCTATGGAAGCCGATTCTAGAGGCCAGCGATACGCAGGCTGTGTATGACTCCTACATGGCTTGGGCGAAGATCGAGGCTCCGTGCAACGAATTTCTTTCCCGTATAGTCTCGGCAGTAGAACTCTACTGTGAGGCTACCGGAGATGTTGTTTTTGCCATAGGTACCTCGCCGGTAGAGAAGGTATATTTCAATTACGACAAGTTACTCAACATCCCGTTTGTCCGTCAGTATGTTGGGGCTGCCCACCAGGTCGCGACGAATATGGTCTTAATGGAACCAGGTATCGATAAAATGCACTTGGCAGGTTACGGCGCTATGGATAAGCTCTTTCCTGGTGCCGTAAAAGCCGAAGCCCTCGCTGAACTGAGAGCAAAGGTAGAGGCCCGCGAAGCTTCACTGAAAGAGGAGAACGGCAAAAATGCCTAACAACCGCATGAACCGAATTGTGTCTCTGGCGGGCCACTCCCGGTTGTGCATGCGTTACCGCATTTCTATCAGTAAGTCGCGGCGCTTCACGATAGGCCCCCTGTTCAATTTGGAGGTGAAATAGAGAATGAACGAAATCGCAGAAATCCTAAGTGAAGCCAAGTCGCTGGCGAGAAGGTACCGCAAGCTGACCGGTAAGCCTCTTGGTATCACCGGCGAAGTTGCAGAATTCTCAGCGGCAATGATTCTCGGCTTAGAGTTAATGGGAGCACGGCAGTCTGGTTACGACGCCATACGTCGTGATAATCGAAGGGAAACAAAAATACAAATTAAGGCCCGATGCTTGCCGCCCAATGCAAGATCTGGCCAACGTCTTGGCAGTATTCAGCTCGACAAGGAATGGGACACTGTGCTTCTGGTATTGATGGACGAAGATCTTGAAGTTCTGAGTATACATGAGGCGGAAAGACCGGAAATTGAGCGGGCATTGTTCACTCCAGGATCAAAAGCGAGAAACGAACGCGGCGCTTTGGCTGTTAGCAAATTCAAGGCAATTGGTCGAGAAGTCTGGAAAAGGAACGGCATGCAGTAATTGTTACTCCATTTCATCCCGTAATGTGCAATTCATCTCATGGGTGACAAGGGAACGTTCGGTAAAAAGTAAGTAACTCTTTTCAGGAGAGCTTCAACCCCTTCCTCCTGCCAATGTCCCTGCCGGGCGCAAACCCTGGCAGAATAACCCATGGCCGGCTTCCCCGCTCGCGCGTGGTCCTGGCTCCCCCGGGCAGCCGTTAGCGTAGGATCACGGGACCCGTTGTGGTTTCGGGGAGCGCGGACCGGGCACGGTAGTGGCCGGGACCGATGCGTCTGACTGCACTATGTTGGCGATACGCTATAGAGCTATGTCTGCGGACGACCAGCCGTCAACCTGTACCCACCTCTGTCCGCAATTAGCATCGAGCGAGTCGAAAGCACGTAACGGGTGTGATCCGAAGCGTGGCTGCACGGGGGAGCCAGGACCACGCGCCCCGCAACCTGCTGCAAAAGGGTCCTGGGAGGCGTTCCGCTTCTATTTTCTCCCGGGGTCTTCAGGCGAGGGCTTCCAGGCCTTTCCGGTCGATGAGATCGAGCAGGCGCTGGGCGGGGCCGCTCGGTTTTTTCTGGCCCTGTTCCCACTGTTGCACTGTTGACTTGCCGACTCCGAGAAGTGCCGCGAAGACAGCCTGACTGACGCGGTTCGCGAGGCGAAGACGGCGGATGTCCTCGGGCCCTAAGGGGCGCTTCGTGGGCAAGTGCAGTGCTTCCACCTTGCGCAGGGTGATCTCGTCCATGGCTCCAACCTTGAACAGGTCACGTGCCATCTCGTTGGCTATATCGAGAATCTCGCTCATGTCTGTACCTCCAGTATGGCTCCCTCCTCCAGGAGTGCCGCAACCTGCGCATCGGACGCTAAAATGAAAGACTCGGCCGCGATACTCAGGGCGGCTTCCTCTTCAGCGGTCATGTTGGCCTTCCTGTTCTTGGCGAAGGCGTATAGAAAGATGATGCGTTCAGAGTTCGGTTTCTTATATCCCACGATCGTCCGGTATCCTCCACGCTTTCCACCACCCGAACGGGCCAGCCTCTTCTTGAAGAGCCCGCCGCCGAGATCGGCTTCCACTTTGCCGTCCAGGATCTCCTTCGCAACCCTGAGAAGGAGGGCGTCAGGCAGATTCTCTTTCCGGGCCCAGCGGTGGAACCATCTGTTCTTGAACGCCCGCACTGGTTAAGTATACCACTCAGTGATATAGTACGCAAGGAGGGTCTTTTACTTTCGTGTATCTTTTCCCATAACTGGCTTCCCCGCCCGCGCGTGGTCCTGGCTCCCCCGGGCAGCCGTTGGCTCAAGGATCACGGGACCCGTTGTGGTTTCGGGGAGCGCGGACCGGGCACGGTAGTGGCCTGGACCGATGCGTCTGACTGCACTCTGTTGGCGATACGCTATAGAGCTATGTCTGCGGACGACCAGCCGTTAACCTGCACCCACCTCTGTCCGCAATTAGCATCGAGCGAGTCGAAAGCACGTAACGGGTGTGACCCGAAGCGTGGCTGCACGGGGGAGCCAGGACCACGCGCCCCGCAACCTGCTGCAAAAGGATCTTGTGAACTTTGGGGCCGGTTGGTTTGTTTTGAAGTGGTTTGCACGGCAGGTCATCATGATGTCATGCTCTGTTTCAACCTG
>JAQVWF010000063.1 GCA_028698615.1 Syntrophorhabdaceae bacterium | reverse complement strand
ACGTCAGGGTCCTTTTTACGAGCGGACACATGAGGGACATCGTGCTCAGCAAGGGCCTCGAAGAGAAGGAGTTCGACTTCATCCCCAAACCGTTGGCTATGCACGACGTGCTTGAAAAGATACGCAAGACACTCGATACCTGATGATTTCACGGATATCTTCCTTCTGTCACGGTTTTGTGGCATCAGAATGGCATAGAATCTGATATTCCCATAATCCTGTGGCAAAAGGAGACAACAAGGTGCTTTCAATACTCAACTCGCCGTCAAAAGACATCGGCATTGATCTCGGAACTGCTAATACGCTCTTCTATTTGAAGAATAAAGGTATAGTCCTCGATGAGCCTTCTGTCCTCGCTATGCGCGATAGCGCCCGGGGTGCCAGGAAGGTCGTCGCTGCCGGCCGGAAGGCAAGGGACATGCTGGGCAAAACGCCAGACAGCATAATCGTCAAGCAGCCATTGAGAGATGGCGTCATCTCCGATTTCGAAGCAGCCACAACGATGCTCAAGCGTTTTCTGGCGGGCATCCAGTATAATAAGATATTCACCAGAAAACTGAGGATCGTCATCTCGGCCCCGTATGACATCACGCCCATAGAAAGGCGGGCCGTACGAGAGGTCGCCGAATCGGCCGGAAAAAGTGAAGTATACCTGATCGAAGAGCCAATGGCGGCAGCCATCGGGGCCGGTCTTCCCATTACCGAGCCGGCCGGGAGCATGATCGTCGATATCGGCTCCGGCATAACCGAAGTGGCTGTCATCAGCCTGTCCGGGATCGTCTACTGTTATTCCGTTCGGATTGCCGGTGAGAAGATCGATGAGGCCATCGTGAACTATATCAAGCGCAAGCATAATCTTCTTATCGGCGAGCAAACCGCAGAAAAAGTAAAGATCGCTGTTGGCTCGGCCTATCTGGACTCAGACGATACTGAACAGACCATAGAGATCAACGGCAGGAGCCTCGTCGACGGGATACCGCGCCCTCTCAATATCTCATCGTACGAGGTCCGGGAGGCGATCGCTGAACCCATCCATTCTATAATTGATGCAATACGCATCGCACTCGAAAGGATGCCGCCCGAGCTTGCGTCAGACGTTATCGATACAGGCATTATCTTAAGCGGTGGGGGGAGCCTGCTAAGGAGACTTGATCTGCTGATCGAAAAAGTCACCCGGGTCCCGGTCCATATTGCCGACAACCCCTTGACCGCTGTAGCTGAAGGGGCTGGCAGGGCACTCGACGAACTGGCTCTTCTGAAAGAGATCTCCTCGTAACTTCCACGATATTTCCCGGGTCGGTTGCTTAATGTAACGGTGCGTTGTAAAAAGCAACAGCACCTTTTGGAGCAAAGCCGGATTTCTCTGATGTTTACCCTTTATTCTTCAGATCACTCATCTAAATACCGTTCATTTCCCGCGATGCGCCCAATAACGCCGGTTTTTTTAGTTGGCACGGGCTTTGCTTTATAAGAGTCATAAACATTTGAGGAACGATGCTGAGAAGGTTTTGACGCAATGAACAATGGCGAATCGAATAGTGCAGAACAGATCACGAAGGTTGTTTCCTATGTCAAAGACGGGTTGCTCGCGATCTATTACTGCAATAACCAGGAGAAGGCCAGCGAAGTCTGCCGCCAGGATGGCACGGTCATTCATCGCACAGGCAGCATCCCTGACGGTATCATCAAGGAATATTACAGCAATGGCACCCTAAGGAAATCTGTCCCATTCAAGGACGGCCTTGAACATGGTCTTTGCAGCGAATATTACCCCGGCGGAGAGATCTTCGAGGAGAACCATTGCAGGCGGGGAGTATTACATGGCCCTTCAAAGACATACCGGCGGGAGGGTCCGCTCTGGATGGAGGCGAATTATAAGAGCGGCAAGCTCCACGGGCTATTTACGGGCTACTTCGACAATGGGAGCATTGAAAACAGGACGGAATACCTGCACGGCAAGCTCCACGGGACATACGCTACATACAGTAAACATGGAACTGTCATTGAAGAAGGAAAATTCGTCCGGGGAAAAAAGCAAGGCACATTTCGGATATTCCATGAGGCCGGGCATCCTTTGCGGATCGAAAATTACAAGCAGGGCAAGCTTGTTTCCTGTGAAGAATTTGACGAGAACGGGAAGGCCGTGAAATATGCGAGAAGGTAGGACGGAATGAAGACAAGGAAGATCTGCATAACTCAACACGACATGGAGAGACTGCGTGCTCTTATCGAGGTCTACGGCGGGGAGGGCGCCGATGTTCTTGAAGAAGAACTCGACAAGGCGCGAATTGTGCTTCCAAAAAATATCCCCGGCGATGTGATCACTATGAACTCGGTAGTCCGCATCAAAGACGTCGCTACGGGAGAAGAGCGGACATTCGCCCTTGTCTTCCCGGGGAACAAGGTCGAAGCCGATACGGTCTCCATCCTGGCCCCGGCAGGCACCGCCCTCCTGGGTTACCGCGAGAAGGATGTCGTGGAATGGCAGGTTCCGGCGGGAAAGAAACGGATACAGGTACTTGAGGTGATGTACCAGCCCGAAAGAATGGGAAAATACGACGTTTAATTCGAACCAGACAAAAGAACAGGGATATTCGCGTGGTCGAAGAATTTTCATTAGATCTATCCGAAGACATAGTGCGGGCGTATCTGAGGGATGTAAGGAGGTTGCCATCAATGACCTGGCCCGAGGAAAAGAAGGTCTGCAGGGAGATCGAAGAAGCAGAAGTGAAAGAGAAGTATGTTCTCTTTACAATACCTGAGGCCGTTAACGAACTCACCCTGATAGGATATCAGTTAAAGGAAGGATCCATAGGCATCCTGGATGCCCTGAAAGACATCGATGGGACGATCCATTCAAGGAAGGAAGAGAAAGGACACAGGGATGCTACAATTGCGGCCATACGTGCCATAGAAAAGCTCAACAGCGGATTGGATACGCAGGGTTCGCAGGAGGATCCGGCAAAAACCACAAAAGAATTCAAAGACGCAGTGTCCAGACTGAATATCAATAGGGACATCATTAGACAGATAGTAGAGAGGATAATCCACGACCTCAACCGAAGCAATGTTGCTCAATGGGAACTTGTACAGTCAAAATTGCGGGAACTGTGCGACATCGACGATCATATAAGGACGGTGAGAGAAAGGCTCATCAAGGGGAACCTGCGGCTTGTCATCAATATTGCAGGGAGATACCGGAACAGGGGCCTCGATCTCATGGACCTTATCCAGGAAGGTAACATGGGGCTTATGCGGGCTGCCGAGAAGTATGATCACCGGAAGGGATACAAATTCACGACATATGCGACATGGTGGATCAGACAGACGATAGTCCGGGCCATATCAGGTTCTGCACATACCATCAAGATCCCTATCCACGTTATCGAGACAAAAACAAAGCTTAACAGGATCGCTGCAATGCTTTTGCAGGAGCTTGAGCGGGAGCCTGACGTTAAGGAAATATCGAAGAGATCGGGATATAAGCTGGAAAAGATCACGGGCATAATGACCGTTCCAGAGCCTGCCATATCCCTTGAGACCCTGGCAGGGGAAGGCGAAACAACCCTTGGTGATTTTGTGACAGACAGTAACGCCGCGTGTGCCTTCAAGGCGCTCGTTAATGCCTCCCTCAGGGAAGAGGTGAAGAAGGTCCTGTCAACGCTGACCACAAGGGAAGAAAAGGTGATAAGGATGCGGTTCGGGATAAACAGAATAGGCGGCTGCACTCTGGCGGAAGTGGGTGATGAATTAAAGATCACGCGCGAGTACGTCCGCCAGATAGAGCTAAAGGCAATGAAAAGGCTCCGCCACCCAACGCGGCGGAGAGTGCTGGAACACTTCCAGGAATAAGTAACGGCCAAATTCTCTCGGATGCTGAAGGGGCCGAGATATTAATACCCTTCAGAAAAACACAACAGGAGGTGTCCATTATGGGAGACAAAGGCGGAAAGAAGACCAAGGATAAGCAGTCGAAGCAGAAGGCAAGCAAACAGGCAAAACAGATGCAGCAGAAAAAGGACAGGCAACCCAGCACAGAAGAAAAGGTTGGGTTAGGTAAAACAGCCGGAAGTGCCCGGTCTTAAAGAAGGCTGGCGGAGATAATTATGGGTCACCGGTCAGACGCTAACGTGGGAAATGATACAATTAGTTAGGGAAAGCCAAATAGCGTCTCATGCCCTCTTATAGCGCAGGCCACCCCCATTCATGTCCATAAGGGAACGGCAATAAAAACTCTCCACGTACCAACGCTCAATTGTCTGATCACTCCACCCACGGGGGAGCACTTTTTATAGCCATTCCCATCCACGCCCCCCACGGTAATTTATCCTCCCGATAGATACCCCTGAGAAGCAAACCGTGGGGGGCAACTTATGTTCCGGGTTGTAAACATCCCCTTCTTGATAGGTTCCATCTACCTGGAGGATATCCGGTTACTAACGTGTGTCTGCTGCCCGAATTCGGGGAAAACCAGGGTTGCAAAATGTAACTGCGGGTTGAGTTATGCAACTCTCCACTTCCGCACACCTTCCCATGGCCGGCAATCCCGCTCAAAGCTTGGTGGCACGCCCCTTGCTTCTATATAAACGAACCCCGGCTGGTGCCCCAGCCTTGGGGCCTTTTTTCGGATACGCTACTACCCCCAGCGACCGCCGGGTTCACAAAAGCAGAAAAGGGGCTGGTAAAAAGATTGTCCGAGCACGAACGGTTTGCCGAGGGGGGACCCCGCATCACCTCCACGATACAGATCCCCCTTGATGGCAGCAATACTGGCCAGGAAGCAATAATAGACGAACATCTTTGAGAATGGATATTACCGATGTCAACACCCGCCCCCCGTATCCCAACTTAAATTGTCCGAGAAACTCCACTATGGGGGAACAACTTTTGCTTAAATTTTCCCAGGACCTCATCCACCGCCTCACGGAAGGGGACTTCCCGGCAGGAAAATTGGAAAGAAGTGCAAGGAAGCCACCGAAAAGCAACCAATACACGGCAACTTTCGCTCACCGGGCAGGATACAATATCATGTTAATCTTGGTAGCGTTCCTCCTTATTGAAATAAATAAGCTGTGCGCAACAGACTGCCAGGGTTACCTTCCCGAAACGGATGATTTTTACTCCCTTGCCGCAAAAATAACATTTTATCCTGGCGCCTTTAATACCCTTCGGTTTTCGATATACCCACAGCATTAAATCCTCATGTATTTGAGCCCCACAGTTAATAGTGAGATTTCTCTCTCTATTTCTTTGGCACAGTCGAAATATGCATCCTGGTCGTCATGCCATGGATCCTTTATGTCCCAGACGAGTAATTTGCACGACATGGGGGGTAAGCCTCTTGCGATCCTCGACGACATAGCCACGACATAATCAATGGCGCTGAGATCAATTGTTACTATGCTGCGCGGCGTATGACCGGATGCATCAATATCGAAGTGTGTGCGCAGTATCTCGATCGCTATAGCCGGATCACCGGGTCCATGCGGGCTTACTCCGGCGGACGATACCTCAGCCAAACCCTTTAATTTGTTCCGTCCGATCGCTTCAGCCATTAAACTGCGACAAGCGTTCTTATAAGAGACGAAAAGCATACGGACCATACTACCCCCTCCCTCATCTAATTAACACCGACGGTTATCACTTGCCTTTATCTATGCATTTACCAGGCCATGTTCATTCGATAGAAAGCGATTTGAAGTTGACGGCACGAAAGATGCAATAAAAATATGGATGAATTAAGATGGCTGGACAAGAACCGGACGGATCTGCCCCTGAGGATTGCCTTTTTAAACCTTTTTAAAATTCAAATGCATTGGGCTGGAAATAAGTTAGTTCCCAGTTAGTATGTCAATCGATTTTTTAAGCGAGGTGCAACATGGCGGCAATCAACGACGACGCGATGATGGTTGAGATCACCAGGATAACGAAAAGGGCCGAACTCGTCGACGAGCATGTACAGATCTCGTACTATTGCGGCGACTTTAAGGTAGCTCACGAATTGCATGACTCTAAGGGAAATGTTGTTCAGGCATCAGGCAGCATACCCGACGGCACGGTAAAAGAATATTACGACGATGGCATATTAAAGGAAGCCGCGTTATTCCAGGACGGGAAGGCTAATGGCAGGAGCATATTATATTACCCCGACGGGAAGATCTTCGAAATGAAGAATTACACAAACGGTCTATTGCACGGCTGGTTCAGAACCTACCGAAGGAATGGAACGCTCTGGATGCAGTCGAGCTTCTTCGAAGGGAAACTCCATGGGAGGTTTACCAGCTATCATAACAATGGTATCGCCGAGATCAAGGCAGAGTATTGGAATGGGAGGCTCAATGGCCATTCTTTGATATACGACAGGGCAGGGAATTTGAGGAAAGAAGGAGTATTCATCATGGGGAAGCGAAACGGCGAACATTTATCATACTACGCATCAGGTGAACTCGCGCGGTGCGAGACATACAGGAGCGGATGGCTCCTTTCTTGTGAGGAGTACACGGAGGACGGCATGTCTATTGCAACATGGGATAATGGTCACGACAGGAGGCCACGCCATTGCAATGGGGAAGATTCATATAACTCGGCATGACCTCGAAAGGTTCCAATCAGTTGTCGATATACAAGACGGACCGGAAGCTCCCTTCATCGAAAAACCCAAAAAGGAACTCTATCGGGCCACGATATTGGAACCAACGAATGTCCCCGGTGATGTCGTTACCATGAATTCTATCGTCCGGGTACGGAACATAAATACCGCGGGGGAACGGGCATTTCTCCTGGCATTCCCCGTAAAGACAGGTTCGCAAGCCAGGGCCTGTTTCGATCCTGTCGCCCATGGGTATCGCTCTTCCTGGCTACAGGGAGCGAGATGTACTGGAATGGGAACTGCCGTCAGGCAACGGGTAGATACAGATAAGCGAAATAATCTATCAGCCGGAAAGATCGGGAGTTACGAGTTATAATTGGAGGTGCAAATTGGCTATTACCGTATTTATCGTTCGCGTACCGGAGGCTGAGTATGCTGTTCACCGTCTTCGAATGCACTATGATCCCAAGGCGACTGCCGGTGTGCCTGCCCACATTGCGATCCTTGCACCGTTTATGACTCCCAAACTGATAACCAGGGATATTATCCAAAGGGCAGAGAACGTATTCTCATCATTCCATCCATTCACATTTGTACTCAAGGATATTGGAAGGTGGCCGGAGACCACATTTCTTTTCACATATCCGTCTCACTGCTTCACCGATATGACGAACGCGATAAGCGAAGAATTTCCTGATTACCCGCCCTACGCCGGGATGTACGACGAGATCGTTCCGCATCTGACGATCGCCGACGAGAATGCGGACAATGCAGACATCGCAGAACGCAGGCTGAGAACGATCCTGGATCACCATGGTCCTATCGAATCAAAATGCACCGTGGTCGATCTTATCGAGAACTCGTCCGGGACATGGAAGACAATGCATACGTTCAGTTTGGCAGACGAGGAAAGTTGAGATTAGACCTTATGACAAACTCGAAAAACCAAGCTATAGATACGGAAGACCGCCGCGATATTCAATCAGAGGATGACCAAAAATGAAAAGAAACGAGATAAAGAAGCGATTTAGTAAACTGCTCAAGCAGCGTCTAAATGACTTGTTCTTCCCGCATGGGATCTACGGCCAGATCGTATATTACCTGGAAAAGGACGGGTATTACGGCCCGCACACAATTCCCGCATACGTAGTGCCCGTTTATTTTAGTTCCGGGGCTCTGTCAAAGCTCAAAAAAAACTCTGAAGACCACAAAATAGCTATCGAAGCCGCTCATGACGGTGATCTTGATAAGCTTATGAACGGGATAGACCTTGCCTACGGCAACCAATGGAAACTTTCTCCCTCGGTATTTATCGACATGGTGAGTTCAGGCTGCAAGCCTGATGTTCACTACTTAGATAAAGACTTCAACAACGGGCAGTATCTGGAACTCTTCGATTTCCTAAATGACAAAACCCGAGGCAATCATGACCTGATTTCCTGGGGGGACCTTGAATCGGCTGATATGAAGTTCTGGTGTTACATGTTCACCAAGGCCGGCGCGATGTCTCTGAAGTCCGCCAAATAGATCAACAAAATCATACCTAAGGCGGAAAGTATCTGACAGAGCCGAAAATATCGGCCATATATAGCTATCGGGGGGAATCACAATTCAAAGGCGGGTAATATCGTGGAAATCATAACTAACCAGGCTCCAGATACGGAAACTGTGGTCAAAACGTACGAAGGTTTTTCCCGGAACACTTTCCTGAAATATTTCTTCTTTATTATTGCGCTTAAGGTCGTGTTTGCCCTTATGGTGGTCAGCACACAGGGGAAACGCATGAACGAGATCTGCATCTTGGCGTTTGCCCTTATTGTTCCCATCTCATTTTACGCTGTGGTGCAACGCCTTAAGAATATCGGAGCAGGGCAGAAATGGTCCTTACTTGTTTTAATTCCCCTGCTAAACCTGCCCCTCTTAATAGGATGCCTGATCTGCCCCGAGGGGTACTGGAACACAAAAAAACTGGATTTGACCGCGAAGATATCGACGGGAATAATAGCCTGCTTAGCGGGTATATTATTGATCATCTGTCTTGTAGTGAGAATGGTTAAAGGCTGAGATTGTATGTTTCACAAAAAATGTGATTATGAACAACGGAAAGTTCCGCCGACGATGCACCAGGCTGCGGACAAGTATTTCTTCCTTAAGGATGTTGACCACAGGATGACCATTGTGATCGAGCCCGTTATGAAGGAAATATCGAAGGAATTACAGTCCCGAGGGCACGGATCGGCAATTATCAAAGAATATCAGAGTATAAGTGATACCGGAAATCTGCGGCATCGTCATATCAGCCTGATCATAATCACCGATAACAAGAGACCCGCCTATAATTCGAAGTACTCGGCCATTGCTTTTGTGGCAAACAGTAACAAGAAAACAGTATGGGTCCGCGAAAAGACAATAGGTTCGGAAGGCCAGAGGGAACGTAATACTGGAGAATATCAAGTAGGTGAGATCACGCGGCAACTCGTCGAGAAGCATATCCGCAATTTCCTGCTGGAAGCATTGGAGAATACCGGTTCATGAAACTCTAATACCGCTCAGCTTGGTTCCGTATGTTTTGCCTTAGTCAATGCAGACTTGCATCCTCCTTGGAGCCAATAATATGAAAAAGTATCTGGGGAAGCGCCAGGACTGTTCATGCATATATCCAATGCCACGGTAATGTCAGTAAGTGTTTACGAAGCCAATATAGATCTAATTGATAGCAATATCGAGAAAATGCGAAAAATGACGAGCTCAGTTATTGAGAAAATGATGCCTGGGTGGATGGCTCTAAGAATAATGAGGGGTTTCACTGTTTCGAGATTACCTTTGCTGCAGGCATCGTGCAGGGGTGTGGTACCGTGCTCGTCCTTGGCATTAATGTCTACGCCGGTCGCGTGGAGGAGGCGGACGGAGGGGAGGTCGATGACCTTGTCGTTCACGGCAGGGTTTCCATCACCAGTTCCGGAGCACATTTCCTGAGGAGGTCGAGGAACTCCTCACGGGCGGGAAAGAGGCGGGACATCGCGGTGTAAAGGCCGCGCCTTCGTGCTCGTCCCTTATGCCCGCGTCCGCCCCCGCCTCGAAGTGGAGACGCACGACGTCGGGGTGGAGATAGAAGTACGCCTTGTGCAGGGGCCTGCAGTCGAATGCGTCCCTCTCCTCTGGGTAGGCGCCATGGTCCATGAGTATGCGGGCTATCTCCACGTTGCCTTTCTCGCAGGTTACGTGGAGGGGAGTATTGCCGCTGTCGCGCTCATCACACCCGTTGATATAAGCGATGGCGGTTTCAAGGAGCTTGCGAACGGTGTCGATGTCACCGATCCTCACTGGATGATGGAAAACGGTGCGATCCCTGCAATCGAAGAAAGCTAGCTGGTCGTCATCGAACGTCTTAGCGCGTATAAAGCCTCCTCAAAATAGTCCTTCTGGGGCGTGTAAAATCCCCTTTGCAGACGGGGAGAGGAGGGACATCCTGGAGATCATGGAGGACAGGTACGGGGCGCGTTCCACCATCATCACCACCCAGTTCCCCATCGATATCTGGCACGACATCATAGGAGACCCCACCCTGGCGGATGCCATATGCGACAGGGTCATCCATAACGCTCATAAGATCATACTGAAACCGGGAGAGGAATCCATGCGGAAAATACATTCGACCTTGACGGAAGGTCGAACACTTTTATAAAGTAGAGACGGCAGGGAGAGGACTACTGAGAAGCCGTTCGGATAAAACCGGATTGGGTGTTCGAGGTGGCCGGATTGGACAATTATGGAAGAGAAGAAATCAGTAATGGCACATCCAAAGGTAGTTCCTGATCCGGAGGTACCCGGAAAGACAGCGCGCCGGAAATTCACCGTGGCCTATAAGTCGAAAAGGTCCCGGCCTTTTTTGCGCTGATATAAAGCACGCATTATTGTACCCAGTAATTTGTCAAGATGGTAGGTCAACACGTTGGCGGTGCCCGAAAACCAGCCTGAGCTGACGTCGTTTCCACTCTTGCACATAAACTTTCGGTATCATACCTCATCCGCCTCCACATCGGTATTGACCAGGATCCTCCAGCGACTGCTGGATTTTGCCCCCTTTATCGTGCCCCAGGGTGCCAGGAGCTTGCGGTTGGGATTCTTCTCAATGATGTATTCAGCTAGCCTGTCAGCGACGTCTTTTGCATCTGCCATATCGAGCAAATAGCCAAGCCTCTGGGTCCAGGCGACAGGGAAGTGCCCCGCGGCCTCAATAAGACGTTCTGCGTCAATGTCTTTCACGAGTTCGGACAAAACAGTAGCTACGTTGCCGAGGCCGCCGCAATGCCTGTAATAGCCCACAAGGTCCAGGGCAGTCGCCTCGGGTGTGGATATCCTCATGACGCCTGTGCGGGTATTTCTCGAACGGGTAGGAATGTCACTCAGGTTTTCCCGGAAAGTGAACCAGACCCGCACCTTACCACAGTGGATCTGCCGTCTTGCTTTTGATGCCATCACCTGGAACACCTGGGGCCGCTGGTGGGCGGCACCGTAGTATTCCGCGGCGGTCAGCAGGCTTGCATAATAGGGTTCCCCAAGGTGTTTCATAAGGTCGGGGATAAACTCTTCAGCCGGCAGGCAACCCGCATCACGATGTTCAGGGGGAACAATGACATAAAAACCTCTGTATGGCATGGCGATTCTGCCTTTCGTGCGCAGACGCCCGATTGCAGCCTTGAGTGCGATGACAGAAGAATCGTGGAGCTCCCCCTGAATGTCCTTCAGAGTGAAAAAAGATCGTCCACGCGCTGTGAAATCATCGATCAAATTGGCAAACACGACAACCTCCGCGTATATACAGTTTACATAAGATAGCACATAATGTAGTTGAGTGCAAAAGAAAGATACAAATGGATGGCCGGGGTCATCATCTGCAAACAGCTGAAGACTGATTATATTCCTGAAGGGAAGACGATAGTTGATGTGAGTTGCAGTTGGTGAAGTAACTCCTGCCCATAATTGTGTTGATATTTCCCTGAGGTTTTGTAAGAATTATCCTCAGGGCGCTTTCTCCATTGTCCAGTAAAGGTTTCACCGCCATAGTGACTTGGCTCGTACTTTGTGATCGATGACGGTTATATCCCCGGTTCTCTCACAGACCGCGCATAAGAACGTATATTGTCGACCAGCTTTGTCAGGTCAACGTTATCAAAGCGGCCGAGTGAGTTCTCCGCTTTTGTACAGTGCAATTTACAATTAAGGGCATCGAAGTTCCGGGTCTGTAAATTATAATCAGCGTCGTTTCTGACCTCTCTTAGCGAATTCAGCGCGGACGCGATGTCTTTTGCCAGGTCGATGCTTGAGTTATTCAAATATCTGGAGAGTTG
>JAQVWF010000062.1:3702-12431 GCA_028698615.1 Syntrophorhabdaceae bacterium | reverse complement strand
ACGCCGCCCTTTCAAAGGGTTTCAACGATTACGACAGCCTGAGAAAGGACCCGGACATCAACAACCTCAGAAAGAGCAAGGAGTTCCGGCACATACTGGAAAAGCACAAGGTCTTCATCACAAAGTAGCTGGAACAGCTTAACAATCTGTTTTTACAGGCCCCATAGGCTCTAACGACTTATGGGGCCTTTTTCTGTTCGAAGATAGGTAACGGGTCGTTTCCAGAAGTCACCCTCTTGCCGAACACTCAGGAATCTTTTCACTAAAACATTCAAGGCCTCTGCCGATAATACCATCAGACAGATAGGGGGTGGCACATGGCACAGACAGCAGCATCAACTTCACCTTGTCCGCACTGCGGCTCCAGGATGTACCTGGACTTCGATGTTTGCAACACGGTGAAGGTCTTTGTATGCTCAAAACCCACATGCCTGCACCGAACCTACCCGGATTACCCGACAAGGACGGGGAACGAAGAGATTTGCTACCTGTGCGGAGGAGTATTCACTCTCCGTGAAGACTGTGCGGGGGTTCTCTGTCCGCAATGCAAGGTCGCGATGAGGAAAAGCAGAAATAGAATGGGCCGGGGCCATGGAAAAGAAGCTCCTTCCCATGCGCGAGGCCTCACAGCCTGACCCTCAAATAGGGCCATCATTCTCGCATCGGTTCTAAGAGGCCGATAATATTGCCTCTTTCACTCTCTGCACAACCGATCTTTCTCTTGCAATTTGTGCAACCACTATGTTAAAAAAAGAACAAGCGAGGTAAAACTAATTATGAGTAATTTTCTGGACAAGCTTTCCGTAAGGCAGATGGTAAAGGAAGACTTGGACTTCATAGTGGACATCGATACAAAGGTCCTCGGCGAGAGCAGGAAGGACTACTGGGTTACGAAGATCATAAAGCAGGCGGAGACCAGACCCCCCGATGCCTCATTGGTCGCGGAGATAGATGGAAGGGTGGCAGGCTTTATTCTGGGTGAGGTCAGCGGGTGGGAGTTCAAGGTGCCCAACAACATCGGCTGGATCGATACGATCGGGATAGACCCTGATTACCAGAACAGGGGCATCGCCAAGGTCCTCGCCGTGGGTCTTATCGACAACCTCCAGAGATACAGCGTCGATACCATATATACCCTCGTCAACTGGAACGATTGGGATCTTCTCCAGTTCTTTCACGCCATGGGTTTCTCCCGCGGCGATATGATAAACCTGGTACTAAAGGTCTGAGAGACGGCCTTTACCCTTTCTTTACGATCTTCAGTTTGGCTCTGCTGTTTATCTTGTTGCCTTTCAGCTTGTTGGCGGATTTCAGGTCGTCGATATCGATACCGTATTTCTCCGATATGGATGTCAGCGTTTCACCTCTTTTTACCGTGTGGTACCGAACCTTTTTCGACTTTGCGGGAGCCACTGTCTTTGCCGTCGTCACGTGGCTCGCAAGGCGGATCTTCATGTTGGGGTATACCCTGTTTCCCTTCAGCTTGTTTACCGACCGCAGGCTGGCTTCATCGATGCCATAGCGGTCACTTATCTCGGAAAGGGTTTCGCCCCTTTTTACAACATGGAAGGTCCTGACGGTACGTTTGCTGACCTTTTTCACAGCATGCACCGGCTCATCCCGTTCCGGCACTATTTTCCGCGAGGCAACTTTTGCCGGCCTGCCATCATCGTCATCTTTCCGAACGGTCTTTGATCTCTTCGCGCTCGGCGGGTCCTGAGCTGCCGCTTTTGCGAGAACCGTCCTGTTCGTTGAGTTTCCGGAGAACCTCGGTATGGCAATGACCATTCCCCGCTTGATCCTGAGGTCGTTATCACCGCTGTTGACAAGGACGAGGTCGCGTTCACTGACCTTGAACTTTCGGAGGATCCGCGCCATGCTGTCTCTTTTCCGCACCTTGTAGGTGGTGATGCCTCTTACCGTCGGGATCCCCTCAAGCTCCGTCTTCAGGCGTTCGTTGAAAGCCTGCCTGTCGACATCCGACGGCAGGTTCACCACGTAATCATTCGTTCCCGGAGGCGTGATGCCTCGCAGGATCTCGGGATTGCAGGTCCGAATAACGTCGACGTTGACGGATGAAGCCCTGGCAATGGCCGTGATCGGTGTTGCCGGGGGGACACTCACCTCGGCAAGCCTGACGGGCGGATCATAGGTGATGCTGCCAAAACCGAATTTCTCGGGGTCCTTGGCAATGATGGCCGCCGCTATCAACTGGGGGATGTAGTTTCGTGTTTCACGGGGAAGGGTATTGTATTTGTACAGTTCCCAGAAATCAGTCGTATTGTGTCTTTGGACCAGGCGCCCTATTCTCCCTTCACCTGCATTGTAGCTGGCGGCAGCGAGATACCAGCAGCCAAACTGGTCGAAAAGGTCCTTGAGATACTTGGCGGCTGCGACGGTGGATTTTTCCGGGTCCCGCCGTTCATCCACCCAGTAATCAACCTCAAGACCGTAGCGCTCGCCCGTGGAGTATATGAACTGCCACGGTCCTGACGCTTTCGCACGTGAATAAGCCTTGGGATTGAAACCGCTCTCTATCATGGCAAGATAGACAAGGTCCTCGGGCATGCCTTTTTCGCGGAGAATCTCAGTGATAACGGGAACATACAGACGCGACCGCTTCAACCAGTTGGCGAATACCTTCTTCTTGTCCTCGGAGAACCATTTAATATAATATTTGACGGCATCGTTGAATACGATGGGGATGTCAAAGTTCTGGTCGTAATTTGTGGTAAGGAGGGTCGTGATATCGTCATCGTCATTGAGCTGCATTTCCAGCGAATAGGGCTGCGGTTTAACCTTCTGCGGGGCACCCTGCTTCTGCCTCGTATGGGCAACGATCGCCCCGGTCTTCATTGAACTCGCGGTATACTTCTTGCCCATCCTGGAAGCAGACGGGTCATTCTCGGCCTGAGGAGCCCCAGGCTGCCCGCTGACGGGATTCTGAACGACGGGAGAGCCCGGACGGTCGAGGCCTTCCATTGAGACCTGATTGCTCGTTGCACATCCCGCAAGAAGTAAAACAAATGTTGCCAAAACCAGGTATCGTTTCATAATCCCCTTATCGCGCTCTGTTTCGTTATAGCCCTATCCTGATGATATGTGTAATATGCCTTTCCTGTCAATGAAAAAATGACCATTTGTGAAGCTAATTCAAAGACTTGTCTTGTAAGTCACGGTATCCCCTGGAAAAATCGTATGCATTCATACGCTTCCTGTTCTCCAGCTGGAGCTCCCTGATGATGAGCAAGCCCTTGCCGGTGCTCACTTCAAGCCCTGTTTTCGTGATCCCCGTGATCGTTCCGACAGGGGCTTTCGCCTCGACACTCTCGTCAACGCATGAACTGTATATATTCAACCGCTTTCCGTCGAGATAAGTGAAGGCCGTGGGCCACGCAACAAACGCCTTCACCTGGCAATCTACCCGGGCGGCGCTTTGCCGCCAGTCTATCCTGCCCATCTCCTTGGTAATGATCGGGGTATACGTGGCCGCTGTATGATCCTGCACCTGGCCCTTCATCATGCCCTGCCGTCCGATATCATCCATAACGTACTGCAACATCTGTGCCGCTTTGTCCGAAAGCCGATGCGACAGTGTCATGAAGTCATCATCCTTCTCTATGGCAACCTCATCCTGACGGATGATGTCGCCTTCGTCCATCTTCTCATTCATCCTGATGAAAGTCACACCCGTGGTGCTATCGCCATTGAGCAATGCCCATTGCATCGGCGACGGGCCGCGGTAAGCGGGAAGGAGGGACGGATGAATATTGACGGGACCTATCGACGGAATTTCGAGGGCCCATTTTGGAACGATGAGTCCGAAGGATACGACCACGTAAAGATCGGGGCGATGGTCGGCTATGGACAGCGCACTGTCATCCTTGAACGAATCTATCTCGATGAGCGGCAGGTCGAGTCCCATGGCAGCGCTCTTGACCTCGTTGTCATCGATCCGATAACCCCTTCCCCTGGGTCGGGCCTTTCTGGTCACAACGGCCGCTATGGAGTCTTTAACCTGCAGAAGGGATGGCACCGAAAAACCGGAGGATCCAAAAAAAATGATCCTCATACATTCTTCCTGGCATACTTCTTCTTGAAGAGATTCTTTTTGATGGGGCTCAGCAGATCGATGAAAAGAACGCCGTTGAGATGGTCGATCTCGTGCTGGAGAGCCCGGGCAAGCTGCCCTTCACAGTCGATCTCGATGGTGTTGCCCTTCATGTCCGTACCCCGAGCGCGCACTCCCCTGGCCCTCTTCACGTATTCATAATACCCGGGAACACTCAGGCATCCTTCCTCGCCGTTCTCCTCCAGGTGGGTTTCGACGATTACCGGGTTGATGAGGATGATGGGCTCTTTTTCGCGGGGGTTCAGGGACGCGTCGATGGCGATGAGCCGGATAGGAAGCCCGACCTGCGGAGCGGCAAGGCCGGCTCCATGGGCAAGGATCATGGTTTCTATCATGTCGCCCGAGAGTTTAACGAGCTCGTCCGTTATATTCTCAACAGGCTTCGCAAGCTTCCTGAGAACAGGATCGGGAATAACGCGAATATCGATAGTTGACATGTACTATTTTAAAACCAAATCGAGGCTAGAGTCAATAAAGACGGCTTGAATCGCTTGAACGTTGGAGACAAATGCTGTTGGGACGTTTCGAGGAAGACCCGATGCCTTCACTCGCGCGCGCAACATCCAGAGAAAAACCTTATTCAACGCTCAATCGGTTAAAGCCGTCTCTAAGATTCCGGACTGCGGTAGTAGGGGAAGTGGGTTACCATTTTGTTTTCGATGTCGTTGAGGATCGCTTCGGCAAATTCCCTGAGGTCCGCGGCCGCTTCCCAACCCGGCGGGTCGTACTCCTCGCCGGTCATGAGCATAAAAAAATTGACGAGGCGCGGCGGTCTCCATGCCATCATAGCATTCACCGTCTCCGCGACGTCTGTCTCCACGATGAGCTGACCGGTTTCAATGGCATACAGGGCAGCATGCACGCAATGGAGGCTTCCTTCCCGCGCACCCTCGCCAAACATTTCGAGGAGCCCGCGCGCCTTGACGTTCACAGGCATTGTGTTGAGTTCCTTGATGATGTCGCCGTCATTCATGGTATGCACCGCTACTATTTATACCGACCCCATAGAGATAATCAAGGATTTTAACATCCAGACACCGAAGAAAAAGCATTGACTCGTCTCTTTGGCGGGTGATATTATTAGCAATGTTTGGTTTAGGCGTTCCTGAGATAATTATAATCCTCGTCATCGTCGTCCTTATCTTCGGTGCAGGCAAACTACCTTCCATCATGGGGTCTGTGGGCAAAGGCATCAAGGATTTCAAGAAAGAGGTCAAGGACACAGACGGCAAGGACCAATAAAACATTACACGTTGGCATCAACTGCGGGGGCATGGAGGTACCGGCGTGGACAAAAAGATCTTCATTGGCATAGGCTCCAACATCGGTCAGGGCTACGAGAACTGCAAGACCGCCATCAGGCGCATCTCCAGCGATCATAGGGCCGACCTCAGGTCCATATCATCCTTCTACTCCACGTCACCCGTCTCAGATATCAGGCAGGATGATTACATCAACTGCGCCGTTGAGATCGACTGGCACGGCACGCCGTTGGACCTCCTTCGGTTCCTGGCCGACGTTGAGTCCTCGATGGGCCGGGTCAGGGAGGAGAAGAACGGGCCGCGGGTCATCGACCTCGACATCCTCATGTACGGTGACGGCGTTATCGATGAAGAACACCTCACCGTCCCCCACAAGGAACTTCACCGCAGAAAATTCGCCATAGTCCCCTGCATAGAGATAGACCCCGACCTCGTACATCCCTCCCTCAAAAAACCCTTAAGCCTCTTCCTCTCAGACATCCCCCCCGACCAGCAGGTGGTCAGGCTCGAAGGGATAGCTTTCAAGGAAGAATGAGGGGCGGTTTCAGGCAAAAGATGCCGGGAATCCCGTCCCTGGACGGGTGTCCTCTCAACAATTTCCGAGTCTTGCTTCTACCTGGAATGTGAAACCTGAAACGTGAAACCGTCTTCTTAAGGTTTGATTATGACCTTGATCGAATCGCGGCCGTCGGAGACGAGCTTGAAACCCTCCACTATGTCTCCCAGGGGGAGGCGGTGGGTTACGAGATCATCTACGGTTATGGTGCCCGACCCAACGAGGGTCATTGCCTCGACGATATCAGGGGGACCGCAGTAGTAGGATGTGCGGATAGTGATCTCCTTCATCCAGAAATCGTTGACGGGCACCACGACCTTCTCTTCCGGGCCGGGAACCGCGAAGAGAACGACGGTGCCGCCTTTGTCGACGCATCGCCATGCCTCGTCCACGGCCTGACGGGCAGAAGAGCAAAGAAACACGACATCGGCCGTTCTTCCATTTTCGGCCATCAGTCTCTCGACGACATCCCCGGCGCCGTCGATGACGGCTGCGGCGCCTGCCTTCGCGGCGAACCTCAACTTCATCGGGTTCACGTCGACGGCTATGACCTTGCATCCTTTGGCCACGGCGAGCTTCACATGGAGGAGCCCGGACATTCCGCAGCCAATGATCAGAACGCTGCGCTCCTTCTCCACTCCGGCCAGCCGCTGCGCCCGGACCGCGCATGCCAGGGGCTCGATAAATGTGCTCTGCTCGTAGGTGACATTTTCCGGCAGGGGGTATGTTCCCTGTTTTACGAAGATCTCGGGGACAAGAACATATTCGGCAAAGGCCCCGGGGAGCCTCTCTTTGACCTCAGTGCACTGCGGATAGTGGCCGTTCGCACAATAGACACAAGCACCGCAGGGTATCTTGGGGGGGATGAAGACCCTGTCGCCGGCCTTGAACCTCTCGACCGCGGAGCCAGCAACGGCCACCTCGGCACCAATCTCGTGGCCCTGCACAAGGGGTGCCCGCGGAAGGCGGTACCATTCGACGATGTCGCTCCCGCAGATGCCGCAGGCGTGGACCTTCACCACCATCTCGTGAGGCCCGGGAACAGGCGTCGGAACCTCTTCTATCCGAATGTCCTGATTGTTGTACCAGTAGGAGATTTTAATATCTATCCCTCGTCGGGTCGATCTTCGATCAACCCTTATTCTTCAGGCTCTTATAGAGGTCGAGAGCCGCAGCCGGGGTCATGTTCTCATGAACGACGGCGTTTACTGCCTGGATCATGGCAATGGGTGCATCGGACTGGAAGATATTCCGCCCCATGTCCACGCCGGAGGCGCCCTGCTGCACCGCATTGTAAGCCATGGTCAACGCGTCGAGCTCGGGTATCTTCTTGCCGCCTGCCATGACGATGGGCACAGGACAGGATGCGGTGACGGTGTCGAAATCCTTTTCCACGTAATACGTCTTGATATAATGGGCGCCAAGCTCCGCACAGATACGGCAGGCAAGCTGGAAATACTTGGCGTCGCGTGCCATGTCCTTGCCCACTGCGGTCACTGCCAGCGTCGGGATGCCATAACGGTTCCCGATATCGACCATTCTCGTCATGTTGATGATGGACTGCTTTTCATATTCACCGCCGATAAAAACCTGCACCGCCATGGCGCACACATTGAGGCGTATGGACTCCTCGATGTCTACGGCGATGTCCTCATTGGAAAGCTCCTTCAGGATGCTCGCGCCTCCGGACACCCTGAGGACTATAGCTTTCGAGGTTGACGGCGGCACGACACTTCTCAGAATGCCTCTCGTGAGCATCAACGTATCCGCGTAAGGGACAAGGGGAAGGATGTTGATGTCCACCCGTTCGAGACCCGTCGTGGGCCCCTGGAAATATCCGTGGTCAATGGCAAGCATGACCGTCCGCCCCGATACGGGGTTGAATATCCGCGCCAGTCTGTTCTTGATGCCCCAATCCAGCGAATTGGAACCCTTCAGGAAGAAACCTTCGCATTCCTGCGGCCTGTCGGTATAAAAATTCTTGGCTTCTTTCATCCCATCGGTGTCAGCCATTCTTTTCTCCTTTTCTAACGTGAAATTCTGGAATCACTAAAGAACTGCTTCGCTGCGCAGAGTATAAAACAACCCAAATTATGGTTCAAGTCAAAAGCGAAGACTCATCTCACTCTGCCGCCTTACAACCGGAAGAAGGGAGATTGGTCTTCCACAGCCCCGCCCATTTATGTTAGAAAAGAACGGAAAGGACGGTGCCATGGTTGATGATGCGAGGGTCCGGGAGATCATAGATTTCGGGCGCGATATGTTCCTGCGGGGGCTCGTGAGCTCTCATGCGGGAAACATCAGTGTTCGGGCGGGTTCGAACATATGCATAACCCGAAAGGGCGGCATGACGAGCCGACTATCCCCTGCGGACATAGTTGAGGTCGATCTGGATGGTGCAGACGACGACAATATCCGCAAGGCCTCATCGGAATATGTGGTCCACCGCGCTATTTATCTCAGTACGGGCGCCCTTGCCGTGGTCCATGCCCACCCGCCTTATGCAACCCTTCTTTCGATGAGCGGCGAACTTGTCCCCGTCGATTCTGAGGGGGCCTATCACCTGAAACGCGTACCCGTCGTCGCTCCTCAGAACGCCATCGCCTCCGAGGAAGCCGCCCAGCTTGTCAGCCAGACTCTGAAAGACAACAGGGTCGTCCTCATAAGAGCCCACGGCAGCTTCGCCCGCGGCGCCACCCTCGAAGAGGCATACATGCTTACAAGCACACTGGAGGCATCGGCTTTCTATCTCCACCACCTGGAAAACCGATGAAGATGG
>JAQVWF010000062.1:0-3602 GCA_028698615.1 Syntrophorhabdaceae bacterium | reverse complement strand
GGTTCCAACCGTCTTTACAGCTTCAGCTTCAACCCCCCATCTTTCTTATCCGCCTCGTCCTCGGGCTTCATCTCAGCCATCTTTATCTTCAGCCGCACGTCGTTGGGACTGTCGGCATAGGCGATGGCGTTGTTAAGATCGATGAGACCGGCCTGGTACATATCGAAGATGTGCTGGTCGAAGGTCTGCATCCCTTCAAAGTAGGATTCCGCCATGGTCTCTTTCAAAAGGGTGATCTCGCCCTTGAGGATGAGGTCCTTTACCCTCGGGCTATCGAGGAGTATCTCGATCGCCGCGGCCCGCTTGCCCTCCACCGTGGGAATGAGCCTCTGGGATACGATGGCCCGCATATTGAGGGAAAGCTGCATGTATATCTGGAGATGGCGTTCGATGGGAAAGAAGTTGAGTATTCTCTCGATGGCCTGGTTGGCGTTATTGGCATGGAGGGTGGCAAGACAGAGATGACCCGTTTCGGCAAAGGTTATGGCATCCTCCATCGTCTCGGCGTCCCTGATCTCGCCGATGAGAATCACGTCGGGAGCCTGCCGCAGGGTGTTCTTGAGGGCATTGTAAAAGCTCAGAGTGTCAAAACCCACCTCCCTCTGGGTAACGACACTCATTTTGTGCTGGTGAACAAACTCAACGGGGTCCTCGATGGTAATGATATGGCCGGGCTGATTGGAATTGCGGTAGTCGATGAGGGCTGCCAGCGTCGTCGACTTGCCGCTGCCCGTGGCACCGACAACAAGCACAAGGCCGCGCTTGGACATGCATATGTCCTTCATGGCGGCAGGCAATCCCCAGTCATCGATGGTCTTGATGATAAGCTTGATCTGGCGTATCACGATGCCGATAAAGCTTTTCTGCCGGAAGATGTTCACCCTGAACCTGCCGTATTCGGGCTGGAAGATGGCCAGGTTCATCTCCATCTCTTCCTCGAATATCTTCTGCTGGCGCTCGTTCATAAGGGCGTAGGCAAAATTCTTCGTATCTTCGGCAGTGAGAGGTCTGTCGCCGTGGAGAGAAACGACACCTTCAATACGGAACGCAGGAGCCACACCCACGGTAAAATAGATGTCCGACGCATCCCTCTCGACCATGTACTTCAGGTACTCGTTGATGATGTCCATGGATCACCTCATTGAGTTGCTCAGGTAAAACGAGACTTCGTCCCTGGTAACAAGGTTCTTCGCAATGAGCTCGTTGCATGCCGCTTCCATGGTCTGCATCCCGAGGCCCTTGCTCGTTTGGATCATGGAGGGTATCTGGGCGATCTTGTTTTCCCTGATAAGGTTCCTGATGGCCGGGGTGGCGATCATCACCTCGAAAGCGGCAACCCTTCCCTTCCCGTCACGCCTCTTGAAAAGGGCCTGCGAGATCACGGCCTGAAGGGAACCGGAGAGCATGGAGCGCACCTGGTTCTGCTGCCCCGCGGGAAAGACATCGATGACCCTGTCCACCGTGTCCGGGGCCGAACTGGTATGCAAGGTCGCGAAAACAAGGTGACCCGTTTCCGCCGCCGTCAGGGCAAGCTGGATCGTCTCCAGGTCCCTCATTTCGCCGACGAGGATCGTGTCGGGGTCTTCACGCAGGGCGCTGCGCAGGGCGCTGGCAAAACTCTTGGTATGCGGGCCCAGTTCGCGCTGATTGAGAAGACATTTCTTGGAGGTATGGAGAAACTCTATGGGATCCTCAATGGTGAGGATGTGTTCCTTTACGGTATCGTTGATGAAGTCGATTATGGCAGCCAGCGTCGTCGATTTGCCGCTGCCCGTCGGTCCCGTGATGAGGACAAGGCCCTTTTCCAACCCGGCGATATCCTTGAAGACGCGGGGCAGACTGAGTTCATCGAAGGTGGGTATCTTGCTGGGAATGGTCCTGAAGACGGCCGATTCGCCGCGATGCTGCTTGAAGACGTTGACCCTGAAGCGGGCGAGATCGCCCAGACCGAAGGAGAAGTCCAGTTCCAGGTGCTCCTCAAAGACCTTCCTCTGGAAATCGCTCAGTATGTCGTAGATCATGTTGTGCACGTCCTCTTTGTCAAGAGCCGGCAGATCGACCTTTGTCATTTCGCCGTGTATCCTGATGACAGGAGGCTCCCCCGCGCTGATGTGCAGATCCGATCCCCCGCTCTCGATCGCAAAGCGCAGCAATTCCGATATGTCCATGGTGGTGTCCTCCTATCCTTCGAGTGATTCGATCTCTTTATATGTCGGCAGGTCTTCAAGGCCCTTTAGCCCGTAGACCTCCAGAAACCTCTGCGTGGTCCTGAACACCATGCGCTTTCCCGCGTCGCCGTTGCGACCGGCGATCTCGACAAGCCTTCTTTCCAGGAGGTGTTTGATGGCCCGGGCCGAATCGACTCCGCGCACGACGTCGATCTCCTTTTTTGTGACGGGCTGTTTATAGGCAATGATGGAAAGGGTCTCGAGCATCGGCCGTGAGAGGCCCACGTCTTTTTCCCGAACAAAACGTTTGACGTAATCGCGGTAGGCCAATTTCGTCCTCATCTGGAAACCGCCGGCCACTTCGGCTATCTCGACGGACCGCTGGGGATCGGAATATTCCTCTATAAGCGTGCGAAAGGCCTCCTCTATCTCTTCAAGGGGGAATTCCTCAAGCCGTTTCGCGACCTGTTTCGCCGTCACAGGTCTCGACGCCGAGAAAAGGACAGCCTCTATTATGTTCTTCAGTTCCATCTATCCACGCACCCCGACATCGTCCCGATGATCCTGTCCAGCTCCTGCGGGTGTTCAAACCATTGCATGCCTTTTTCTTTTCTAAACCAGGTAAACTGCCTTTTTGCATAGTTTCGGGTATTTTTCTGTATATCTTTTACCATATCTTCATATTCAATGGAACCACTAAGATAACGGAGGACCTCGCGGTATCCGATGCTTGAAAACGGCTTCGACTCCCTGGCATAGCCCCGCGCCAGAATTGATCTTACCTCATCCACGAGACCCCGGGAGAGCATATCCAGCACCCTTTCGTCGATCCTCCGGTAGAGTTCTTCGCGCGGCGCCGCAAGGCCGATGCTGCAGATATCGTACCTGGCCTCCCGGAAGCCGTGGTCTTTTTCAAGCTCGGAGACCGGTTTTCCTCCCAGGAGGTAGATCTCCATCGCCCGGACCGCCCTTACGCGGTCGCGGAAACTGATCCTCAGGGCATATACGGGGTCAATGGCCTTAAGTCTCTCGTAAAAAGCGATGGGGTCCCCGGCGTATTCGGCGGTAAGGCGCTCGCGAAGGGCGCCGTCCTTCGCCGCGGGAAAAAGGCCGTAGAAAAGGGCCCTCAGATAGAGACCCGTCCCGCCTACGATGATGGGCACCCTGCCCCTGCCGTTGATGTCTGATATGGCCCTGTCGGCCTCGTCCTGGAAAAAAGCGGCATTGAACTCCTCATCGGGGTCCACCATGTCGATGAGATGATGGGGAACGCTCTCGCGGGCGGCAGCCGAAGGCTTCGCCGTCCCTATGTCGAAATAGCGGTACACCTGCATGGAATCGCCATTGACGATCTCGCCTCCAAGGTGTCTCGCCGCTGCGACGGCAAGGTCCGATTTGCCCGTGCACGTCGGTCCGCCTATGGCAACGACCTTG
>JAQVWF010000061.1 GCA_028698615.1 Syntrophorhabdaceae bacterium | reverse complement strand
CTTTGTCGAGATACTCCTGAAGGACGTTGGAGCGGCCGCCCTGCGCAAGAAGATCGTCAGGCCCCTGACGGGCCTCAAGGTGGCCGCCTATTACGGCTGTTATCTGGTCCGTCCGCCGGAAGCCACCAATTTTGATGATCCTGAGAACCCGACCATACTGGAGCGCCTCATCGATGTGACGGGCGCGGAGAACGTGGAGTGGTCGGGAAAAGTGGATTGCTGCGGGGGCATGCAAAACCTTACACGGACACAGATCACCGTCCGCAGGTCGGCCGCCGTCATCGAGATGGCGCAGGCCGCCGGGGCACAGTGCATTGTCGTCGCCTGCCCCATGTGCCAGATCAGCCTCGACGTGCGACAGGCCGACATGGAGAAGCTCCTTGGCAGGAGATACAATATGCCGGTCATCTACCTCACCCAGCTCGTAGGTCTTGCCCTTGGAATTCCGCCTGAGAAACTTGGATTCGACAGGCTCATGGTGGACCCGGCAGTCATATTGAAGGCAGCAAGGGAAGCGGTCCCGTCGAGAAGTTAAGGGACAATTGGAGACTATTTAAGGTTACGATATGGATAAAAGTCAAAAGAAATTAACAGGCGCTGTGCTGGTTCAGGGCGGCGGTATCGCCGGCATTCAGGCGGCCCTCGACCTCGCTGATTCGGGGTTCAAAGTTTATCTCGTGGAACGTGACGCTGCCATCGGCGGCATGATGGCCCACCTTGACAAGACATTCCCCACCGGCGACTGCGCTACCTGTATTGTATCGCCTAAACTGGTCGAATGCGCCCGCAACATAAATATCGAGATCCTCACCTTTTCCGAGCTTGTCGGCCTTCAAGGGGAACCGGGAAATTTCAAGGCGAAGGTCAAGGTTTCTCCCAGCTATGTGGATGAAGCGAAATGTACCGCCTGCAGCCAGTGCACGGACGTGTGCCCTGTCGACGTGCCCAATGAATTTGACCGCGGCATGGGTACGAGAAAGGCGATCGCCAAGCTTTATGCCCAGGCGACACCCAACAAGTTCGGCATTCTCAAGATGGGCCACGCGCCCTGCAAGGTGGCATGCCCGGCCAACATAAACGTCCAGGGCTATATCCAGTTGATCAAGAAGAAGGAATACCTCAAGGCCGTTGATCTCATTCGGGAACGCAACCCGCTCTCCGCCATCTGTGGACGGGTCTGCACCCATCCCTGCGAAGCTGAGTGCACGCGCAATGACATCGATTCGGCGGTCTCCATCAGGCTTCTCAAGCGTTTTGCTTCCGACCAGGAAATGAAGATGGTCAGGTCCGGTGAACGTGCCTTCCCCGATGAGGTTACTCCGTCAGAGGGTGCCAGGAAGGTTGCCGTCGTCGGCGCCGGACCTGCCGGTCTTACCGCTGCCGCCGACCTGGCGGACAGGGGCTACGCGGTGACGGTTCATGAAGCCGCCCCGGAAGCAGGCGGGATGCTGCGCTGGGGTATTCCCGCCTACCGTCTGCCCAAGGACGTCCTCGATTACGAGGTGGAGCTTATCCGCCGCAAGGGCATCACGTTTGTCTGTAACAGCCGTGTCGGCACGGACATCTCCATGGAGGAACTGCGCCGGGAGAACGAGGCTGTCTTCTTAAGCGTCGGTACCCAGAGCAGCCGGTCCCTGGGTGTTGAAGGCGAGGACCTGCCCGGAATCAGCTATGGCCTCGACTTTCTGCGCCAGGCGGCAGATAAGACAAACCCTCCGGGAGTGAGCGGCAAAGTGGTGGTCATCGGCGGCGGCAACGTTGCCGTCGATGTGGCCCGCAGCGCCATGCGCCTCGGTGCGGAAGCGGTCGAGATGGTAAGCCTGGAAGCGCATTACGAGATGCCGGCCCTGCCCGAAGAGGTTGCCGCCGCGCAGGAGGAGAATATCGGGATCTTGAACGGCTGGGGCCCGAAACGCATTCTCGGAAACGGCAAGGTCGATACCATTGAGTTCAAACGCTGCACCAGGGTGTTCGATGAGAACGGGAGATTCAGCCCCGTCTACAACGAGAGCGAGACAACAACGGTGAAAGCCGATCGGATCGTCATAGCGATAGGCCAGGCAGTGGATAAGGATTCCCTCGGCACCATGGGAGCCGCGACACAGGGGAGCTGGTACAAGGTCGACACGGTCACGCTGGAAACGTCCGTAAAAGGCGTGTTTGCCGGTGGTGACGACGTTCCCGGCAGTGCCACCGTCATCGGTGCCGTAAGCGCGGGCAAGCGCGCGGCGGAGTCGATCGACCGGTACCTCAAGGGCGAGGACATGCTGTCGGACCGCTTCGAGTCCACCGTGAGACCCATTGCTCCCGAGCTGCTTCCCGAAACGAGAGGCAGGGAAAAGAAGCCCCGCGCCGAACAGGGCATACTCCCGGTTCCCCAACGCACCGGCAACTTTGCCGAGGTTGAAGAGGGCCTTACCGAAGAGGCGGCCCTGGCTGAGGCGGAACGGTGTCTCAACTGCGCCATGTGCTCCGAGTGCCGGCTGTGTGTTGCGGCCTGCGAGCAGCATGCCGTGGAACATTCGATGACGGAAAGAATAATCGAGCTCGATGTCGGTTCCGTGATCCTGACGCCCGGTTTTGAGGAATTCGACGCCGCGAAAAAGGGCGAGTACGGCTATGGCCGGTACCCCAATGTCATCACCAGTGTGCAGTTTGAGAGGATGCTCTCGGCTTCCGGGCCCTTCGACGGTCACGTCATCCGGCGCTCCGACGGCAGCCCCGCCAAACGCGTGGCCTGGATACAGTGCGTCGGCTCGCGGGATACCCGCTGCGGAAATGAATACTGCTCCTCGGTCTGCTGCATGGTCTCGACAAAACAATCTATGATCGCCGCCGACCACCTGCCGGGGCTGGAAGCGACCATTTTCTACATGGATATCAGGGCCCACGGCAAGGATTTCGACCAGTACTACGAGAGGGCAAAACAGCAGGGTGTCAATTACGTCAAGGGCATACCGTCCCGCATCATCCAGATGCCCCACACGAAAGACCTCCGGGCGACATTCTACAACGAAGCCGGTCAGTTGCAGGAGCGGGACTTTGACCTCGTTGTCCTGTCTGTCGGTATGGAACCGGGCCTTGCCGCCGTGGATGCGGCGAAGCGCCTGGGTTTTGAACTCAATGAATACGGTTTCTGTGCTACCGACAGGTTCACGCCGCTCAATACGTCACGACCGGGCGTCTTCGTCGGCGGCGCCTTCCAGGAACCGAAGGACATACCGGAAACGGTGACGCAGGCGAGCGCCGCCGCTTCAATGGCCATGGAGCTGCTCTCCCGTGCCCGCAACACGCTCACCACGAAAGCGGTCTACCCCGACGAGCACGATGTTACCGACGAAGAGCCCAGGATAGGTGTCTTCATCTGCCACTGCGGCCGCAACATCGCCTCCGTGGTGGACGTGGAAAAAGTGGTCGAAGCCGCGGCCAGAGAACCGAACGTCATCTTTGCAACCCATACGCTGTTCACCTGTTCCGACACGAGCCTCGACAACATCCGCGGCACCATCCGCGAAAACCGGCTCAACCGTGTCGTCGTGGCCTCCTGCACACCGCGCACCCATGAGCCCATCTTCCGCGACACCCTGCGTGAGGCGGGCCTGAACCCCTATCTCTTTGAAATGGCGAACATCCGCGACCAATGTTCCTGGGTGCACTCGGCGGTACCGGAAAAAGCCACGCAGAAATCGATCGATCTGGTCAGGATGTCTGTCGCCCGGGCCAGCCGCCTCACCCCATTGCAGGGTTCTTTCTCCGATGTCGTTCAGAGCGGCCTTGTCATCGGCGGCGGTTTAAGCGGCATGACGGCGGCCCTGGCACTTGCCGGGCAGGGGTTCGAGACACACCTCATCGAAAGGTCTGATAAACTGGGCGGCAATTTCCTCGATCTCCATTACACGCTGGAACACGAGGACCCGAGCGGGTTCCTCGCCGGTCTCGTCGACCGCGTCCGGAATAGCGATAATATCGTTCTGCACATGAACTCCGAAGTGAAGAATGTTGCCGGTTTCGTCGGTGATTTCCAGGTGACCCTCAATGAGAACGGCCAGGAAACCGCCGTGCCATGCGGCGCGATCGTTGTGGCCACCGGCGCCGTCCGGGCTGTTACGGCGGATTTCCAGTACGGCCGATCCGCCAGCATCATTACCCAGTCGGACCTGGAGACCGCCCTTCACGCCGGCACCTTTCCTTCCACCAACCGCAATATCGTGATGATACAGTGCGCCGGTTCGCGCAATGACGAGAGGTCCTATTGCAGCCGCATCTGCTGCTCCATGGCGGTAAAGAATTCACTTAGGCTGAAAAAGCTCAGCCCCGACGCGAATATCATTGTCCTGTACCGCGATATCCGCACATATGGCTTCCGGGAGAAATATTACAAACAGGCCCGCGAAGCCGGCGTTATCTTCATGAGATACGAAAAGGAACAGCCGCCTGTCATTTCCGACAGCCATGATCTGGTCACGTTCAGAAGCCCCGACTTCCCTGAGCCGGTCGAGATCGAGACCGATGCCATTGTGCTCAGCACCGGTATCGATGCCCCGAAGGATAACCGTAAGCTGGCAGACATGCTCAAGGTACCTTTGAATGCCGACGGGTTCTATGTGGAGGCGCACCCTAAACTGAGGCCCGTCGAGTTTGCTACTGAAGGTATATTCCTGTGCGGCCTGGCCCATTCGCCGAAGATGTCCGACGAGAGTATCTCCCAGGCGCGGGCGGTTGCCTCCCGAGCCGCCACCATCCTTTCCAAGGTCCGGTTGGAGGTTGGCGGGCAGGTATCCAGCGTCGACCAGGAGAAATGCATCTCCTGCATGACCTGCGTCAGGGCGTGTCCTTACCATGCACCCTTTGTCAATATGAACAGCAAGGCGGAGATTGCCGCCGCGGCCTGCATGGGCTGCGGTATATGCGCCTCGGAATGTCCGGCACAGGCCATCCAGCTCAGGAATTTCGAGTCAGATCAGTTTCAGGGCATGCTGGAGGCTCTGTTAACGGAATCGAGTGAGGCCGGCAATGCCGAATCGGCGCCGAAATAAGGAAGATGGTTATGAACGCAAATAATTCCGAACCCGTGATCGTGGCTTTTTGCTGCCATTACTGTGCCTATGCCGCGGCGGATCTGGCCGGCTCAGGGCGTCTGCAGTATCCGCCCAACATCCGCATCGTCCGGTCGCCGTGCACCGGCAGGCTGGAGATCAATTTCTTCATGAAGGCCTTTGAGGCCGGTGCCGACGGCGTGCTCGTCGCCGGCTGCGAGGAAGGCAGCTGTCACTTCAAGGAGGGCAATTATCTGGCAAAGGGCAGGGTGAATACCGCCAGGCAGCTGCTGGAGGAGGCCGGCCTTGAGCCTGAGCGCCTGCGCATGGTCAATGTGAGTGCCGCCAGTTCCCAGAAATTCGCCGAATATGTCCGCGAGATGGTGGAAATGGTGAGCAAACTCGGCCCCTCCCCCGTTAAGAAAATGAAGATGAGAAGTGCCAAGAAAGAACAGACAGGAGCAATACTATGATAGTTGCCGAAAGAAAAACAATTTCTGAACTTGTCGAGATATTAAGGCCCCACAAGGACATTCTGGTGCTTGGCTGCGGAACCTGCGTCACCGTCTGTCTGTCCGGAGGCGAACGGGAGGTCAGCATCATATCATCGGCGCTGCGTATTGCCTCCCGGGTTCAGGGATTGGATCTGACGATCAATGAACTCACCATCGAGCGTCAGTGCGACAACATCTTCATCGAACAGGCCGCGGAGGCCATAGGGAAAGTTGATGCCGTGCTGTCGACGGCCTGCGGCGCAGGGGTACAGGCTATTGCCGAGCGGTTCCCCTCAAAGCCGGTCTATGCCGGACTCAACACGACCTTCCTGGGCATCCTCGAAGAGCGCGGCGTGTGGACGGAAAAGTGCGCCGCTTGCGGCACCTGTGTTCTGCACAAGTACGGCGGCATATGCCCCATCACCCGCTGTGCCAAGCGCATGCTGAACGGACCGTGCGGGGGCTCCCGCGAGGACAGGTGCGAGGTGCGGCCCGACAGACCCTGCGCATGGCAGCTCATCTACCGAAGGCTCAAAGACATAGGCCAGCTTGAAAGACTGAAAGAAATCGAACCGCCCAAGAACTGGAATTCCAGCCTGTCCGGCGGGCCGAGGGTGTTGATAAGGGAAGACCATAAGGTATAGAACACCAGACGTCAGGTTTCCTGTCTAAAAAGGCAGCCGCTCTCGGGCAACGGCGGGATACATAACCGGGAGGCCGGAAGATCGGCTCCCGTCGATGACCGCACAGTAAGCATTAGACGTTGACGGATGTGCCCCTGAGCGATACAATTATTCGTGATGTTCAAGCCTGATCGACTCGCTGTATCTGTCCGGCAGGCCGATATGAATCTGCCGGCGTCCATGAAGTTCCTCTCCCCGGGGTATACCCGGGTATCAAGCTCATTGCTAAAACTAAACTGGTCGAAGACGGTTTGAGAGAAAACCGGAAAGGAGGTTGTCATGTGTCGCCTGGCTGCGATCACATCGAATGAATACCTGAACCCCATGGAATGCATCGGGGCCCTGGAGACCATGCACGAGGGCCACGACGGCTCGGGGATGGGGCTTGTCCTCAAGAACCTCGGCGGCGAACTGGCCGAGTTCAGCGATTATCCCGTGCTTTCAGGCATCTGCTCCAGGGACGGGCTCCACACCCTCGATGAATATCTCTTTCATGCCGGATTCCGGCTGAAACACCAGTGGCGCCCGGCCTTGAAGCCCGTGAAGGATATCAAGCGCAGGGACCACTATTTCGCAAAGGTCTATGACTACCCGGAAGAATACGAGGAACGGACCCGCGAGGAAAAGGAGGAGCTTCTTCTTCAGACGCGTCTGACCCTTCGCATGATGGGCGAGGCCGACGGTTCCATAACCGTTTTTTCTTTTTACCCGGACATCGTCACCATCAAGGAAGTGGGGGACCCGCTCCAGCTTGGAGAATTTTTCGGACTATCCGATTCCCGGCTGAAGGCGAAGATCATCTTTGCCCAGGGAAGGCAGAACACGAATTACGACATCAACCTCTATGCCTGCCACCCCTTCTTTATCCAGGGGTTCGGTTCCATGACCAACGGCGAAAACACGGCCTTCGTGCCCATCAGGGAGTTCCTGGCGAGCAGGGGATTTCCCGGCTACATGGGGTACAACAGCGACAGTGAGGTTTTCACCCACATTCTCCATTATGCCGTGAAGAAACTGGGCTATCCCCTGCACTATTACAAGGACGTCATCACGCCCTTGAGCGACGGTGATCTGGCGCGCCGCGAAGACAGCGAGGTTCTGTCCCTCATGCGTGTTTCTCTTCGCCCGTTGTGCATCGATGGACCGAACGTTGTCATCGGCTTCACGCCCGACGGCTCCTGTTTCATGGTCCACGACGCGAAGAAATTGCGTCCCGGCATTGTGGGCGGTATCAAGGGCAAGGTGGGACTGGTGTCGGAGGAGTGCGGACTTGACAGCATGATCCCCGAAAGAGAGGGCGCCATGGATATCTTCCCCATGAAATATGACATGGTCATCATTTCGCCGGGGGCGCAGGAGGTGAGAGTATGGAATCAGCTTTACGGCTGGACCACAATCATGAACTGACCGTTAAGGACCTTCCCTATATCGTTGTGTGGCGCGACGACAGGTGCAAGAGATGCGGACGATGCACCGCCGTGTGTCCCATGTTCGCCATTGAGCCTTCGGTGGCGGTCAGGCGCGTGGTAAGCTCCGAAGATGCATCCCCCTCTCCGAAGGTTACCAGGAAGACCATTGTCGTTGTCAGGCAGACCACGGACATCGGGCGTTACTGCACCGGGTGCGGCACCTGCACCCTCGTGTGCCCCAACGATGCCATAGAACCCGTCTTCAATCCCCAGCACAAGTTTCTCTTCCACAAGAACCCGGGAGGGTATCCTTATCGCAGGGGCGGCAGGCGGAACGATCCCGGGGAGTCCACGCTTGATCACCTGAAATTCACGCGCATATCGATGCTGACCGACCCGGCGCTTGATGCGGGCCGCCACGAGTTCAGGATACGCACCTATCTCGGGCGCATTCTTCCGCCGGAAAAGATGCCCTTCAAGGCAAAGGAAGACAAACTGGAACTGACGAGCGGGGGAACCAGGTTTGTCCCGCCCGTCCGCGAGATATACCCGGTTATGGTCGGCAGCATGTCCGTGGGCGCCCTGTCGCCGACAATGTGGGAGGGGCTGGCAATGGGGGTCGTGTACCTCAACGAGGTCGAACATATGCCCGTCGTCATGGCGTCCGGGGAGGGCGGCATACCGCCGAGGCTTCTCAAATCAAGATTTATCAGGTATTTGATCCTCCAGATAGCCTCAGGTTATTTCGGGTGGGACGAGATCATACGGGCCATTCCGGACATGGTCGACGACCCCTGCGCGATAGAGATCAAGTACGGGCAGGGGGCGAAACCCGGCGACGGCGGATTGCTTATGGCGGAAAAGGTCACGAAGCTCATATCGGAGATCCGCGGTGTGCCGCAAGGGATGGACCTGCCTTCCCCCCCGACGCACCAGACGCAATATTCCATCGAGGAGTCGGTGGCGAAGATGATCCAGGCCATGTCCATGGCCTTCGGTTTCAGGGTCCCCGTGTTCCCCAAGATATCGGGAACGAGGACTGCCAATGCGGTGCTCAACAACCTGCTGCGCAATCCCTACGCCGGCGGGCTGTCCATAGACGGTGAGGAAGGGGGTACGGGTGCGGCGTACAACGTCTCTCTCGACAAGATGGGCCACCCCATCGCATCCAATGTTCGCGATTGCTATCTTGACCTGGTTCGGCAGGGAAGGCAGAACGAACTGCCGCTCATCGCCGCCGGCGGTGTGGGCAAGAAGGGCGGCCTCGCGGCCAATGCCGCGGCGCTTATCATGCTGGGAGCGTCCGCGGTGTCTGTCGGAAAATACATGATGCAGGCCGCCGCCGGGTGTTTCGGTGATGAGATGAACCGGTGCAATGTCTGCAACATCGGCACGTGTCCGCGGGGCATCACCACCCAGGACCCGAGGCTCTACCGCAGGCTCGACCCGGAAAAAGTGGCCGAAAGGGTGGTTGAGGTCTTCAGGTCGCTGGATGTGGAATTGAAAAAGATCTTTGCCCCGCTGGGCAGGAGCACGGAATTGCCCATCGGTATGTCCGACGCCCTGTGCGCGGACGACGCGGATATAGCCAGCCGGCTGCAGATAGGCTATGTCTGCTGACAGGGAGAGAAGGGTAGGGGAGCGAGGCAGGGCCATGGCAAAGATTATCGAAGGCGATAGAAATGAACAGCGCACAGATTCGAGAGCGCTCGATGAAGAGATACGCGAGGCGATTCGCGAGGGCTCGACGGAACTTCACGTCCTGGCGCGGGGTCAGCACGGCATCGGAGGCCGCCTGTGGGGTTTCCCCGAACCGGTGACGATCACCGTCGAGGGGCCCGTGGGCCAGCGGCTCGGCGGGATGGGGATGTTCGGAACGAAGATCGTCGTAAAGGGCAGTGTTTCCGATGACGTCGGATGGCTCAACTGCGGCGCCGAGATCACGGTTCTCGGCGATGTCGGCAACGGAGCGCATAACGCCGCCGCGCAGGGGAGGCTCTATGTTCAGGGCTCCGGCGGGGCCCGCTGCGATACGATGACGAAACACAACCCGAAGTACGATCCACCCCAGTCCTGGTATTTTCGCGATGTGGGCGATACCTTTGCCGAGTTCAAGGCCGGAGGCATTGCCGTCATCTGCGGCGTCAACCCCAGGAACAGGAACAATATCACAGGCTATCGTCCCTGCGTGGGAATGGTCGGCGGGGTCGTCTATTTCCGCGGTTCCATCGAAGGGTACAGCGAGTCCGATGTGAGGCTCCTTGAACTGACGCCCCAGGACTGGCAGTGGCTCAAGACGAACATGAAGCCCTTCCTCAAGGCCATCGAGCGTGACGGTCATTACAGGGAACTGACAAAAGACCCCGGTACCTGGAGAAAACTCATCCCTTTTACCGCGAGGGAACGGGAAAAGACAAAACCCATGAAGATATCCCTCGGTGAGTTTCGCGAGGCGATATGGGAGGCGGGCACCGGCGCGGGCGGCATATTCGCCGAATACATCGACCATCCGCGAACAGTCCTGCCCTATATAACAACGGGACAGGACAGGCGTTTTCGCCCGTCATGGAACAACGCGAAGTATGCCCCGCCGTGCGAATACACCTGCCCCAGCGGGATACCGACGTGGCAGCGCACGCGTCTCATCCGCGAAGGGAAGCTGAGTGAAGCTCTGGAACTGGTACTGCGCTACAGCCCGCTGCCGGCCAGCGTCTGCGGCGAGGTCTGCGCCCACCTGTGCATGCAGGGATGCACGCGCGCTATAGTCGACAGGCCTCTCGACACGGAGGAGTTCGGCAAGGCGAGCCTCAAGCTGTCCCTCCCGGACCATGAGAAGCCGACAGGCAGGAAGGTCGCGGTCATCGGCGCGGGAGCGGGCGGACTTTCGGCCGCGTGGCAGCTTTCACTGAAAGGCCACAGCGTCGACCTTTACGATGCAGAGGAAAAGATCGGCGGAAAGCTGGAGTACTTCATACCTAAACGGAGGTTACCCCAGCGCGTGCTGACGACGGAGCTCGGTCGTTTCAAAAAAATGGGCATCAAGGTCCACGCTGGTGTTAAGGTGGACAGGGAGAAATTTGACGAGATCTATGCCCGCCATGATGCGGTCGTCGTGGCCTGCGGCGCTCATAAACCGCGCGTGCCCGCCATGAAGGGAGCCGGTGACATGGTACCTGCCTACGATTTCCTCCGCAGTGCAAATTCAAAGGGGGCGCCCAATCTCAAGGACAAGAAGGTTGTCATCATAGGCGCGGGAAATGTGGGCATGGACGCGGCCGCCGAGGCCTTCCGTCTCGGAGCCTCCGGGGTCACCGCCGTCGATATTCAGAAGCCGGCTGCCTTCGGAAAGGAACTGGAGATTGCCGAATCCCTGGGGACGAAGGTCCTCTGGCCCCGTTCGGTCTCATCCTATTCAGCGAAGAAGGGCAAGGTCGCCTTCACCGATAAGTCATCCATCGACGCCGATTACGTTGTTGTCTCCATCGGAGATACACCGTCAACGGGTTTCCTGCCCGAGGGCGTCCACGTGAAAAAAGACGGCTGGATAGAGGCCGACGAGGCTGGTCACACCACGGATGCGAAGATCTTTGCCGTTGGTGACGCCGTCAGCCCCGGTCTCGTGACCCATGCGATAGGTCACGGCAGAAGGGCGGCCCTTGCCGTCGACGCCCTGCTCGCGGGGCGTTCTTTCTACAGGACCGAACAAAGGCCAATTATCCCCTTCGAGCGGATCAAGACCGTCTACTACGAGGCCTGCAAGGCCGGGCCCGTCGAACTGGGCGCCGAGGCGAACCGCTGCCTCTCCTGCGCCGTTTGTCGCGACTGCCACATGTGCGAGGCAACCTGCCACTACGGTGCAATATCACGCGTGGAACACAAGGACGGCAGCTACGAATACGTCGTCGACGACAGCCTCTGCATAGGCTGCGGCTTCTGCGCCGGGGTGTGTCCCTGCGGGATATGGGAGATGGAGGAGAATCCCTAGGAATTCTCTTCTTCGTTCCGGCAAGAGGGAACATGTCTTCTTTCCGTCGTCCCGGAGGTGATCCGGGACCCAGGTTTCCCCCTTTTTCTTATCCTTACCATTTGCTTATATCTATGCAAGTACTGAACATGCTTGATTTCTTGACAACAATCGGTTTCATTCTTAGTATTGTTGGAACAAATCCAAAGGAGGTAGCTGAAATGAAAAAGAGTTTTTTATCGGTTCTTTTTTTATCGGTTTTTGTTTTCATGATAATTTGTGGTCTCTCCTACGCGGCAGAAAAAGCATCCTATGTGGATATTCCTCCTGCTGAAGCGAAGGTCCTGATCGAGAAAACCCCTGGTATCATTATTATTGATGTCTCGCCAGCATATGCAAAAGGACACCTGCCGAAAGCAGTCCACTACTACATAGGCGACGGATCTCTTGATAAGGCCATTCCTAAATTGGATAAAGAGAAAACGTACCTCGTCTATTGCCATGTAGATAGAGTTTCCATTCAAGGTGCGCAAAAACTCATTGACGCTGGATTCAAGAAAGTCTATCGGCTTAAAGGAAACTACAAAGCGTGGGTTGATGCCGGTTATCCCATTGAAAAATAGTCCTTTGGCAATCAATGAAATGTGAATGAAGGATGCATCCATTGTTGCAGGCTTTTCAGGTAGCTGGTTCCAGCATTAAATAACGACATGACTATAGCATGGAGCGAGTCGGCCTGAAATCAGGCCTCTCGTTCATGCTGGCGTTAGGGGGACTGGGGGGGACATTCTGAAGAACTTAAATCACTTTTCAATACCGCTTAAGCGCCTTAGAAAAGGGAAACCAAGAGTTTCTTAATTTCTTAAGAGTGCTATAACTAAACCCGGAGATTGAAAAGGTTACCTCGACCGGATAGGCTAATGGAAATCGCCAAATCACCAGAAAGCCTAAAGGAGGAGGTAACCATCATGAGTA
>JAQVWF010000060.1 GCA_028698615.1 Syntrophorhabdaceae bacterium | reverse complement strand
GTTTCAATCCACGCCCCCGCGCGGGGGGCGACTCACTTTTCGCAGATACTGAAAACCATACAACTATTTTCATAGATTTCGCGAACCTAACCTGTTTTCTTGACCAGTACCTATTCATATTTCAAAGAACACAGCAATAACCTTTTCAGATCCGTTATGTTATGCTCATCCGCGAAGCGCATGGGTAAAATATGTACGCTTACGGTTCGCGGAGGGCTATGCCATCAAAACACCTTCCTGATCGACACCCTCTTTTGCTCCTACATGCTCGACCCTATGTCTCCAGTTCGACCCAAGGTAGTAAAAACGTAGACTGTCTTTTTCTTTATTAATCTCGCTGATGAGTCTATCTTTGAGAACGGTCCACTGTGCCGGATCAACAATACACTCAAATACCGAATATTGGACTCTCTGCCCATAATCCTTGCAGGCTTTTGCCAACCGGTTCAAACGTCTTTGCCCTCCAGGATCAATAGTCGCCACATCATAGCTCACCAGCACAAGCATTTGTTCCCTCCGTTATTTATCTCCTGTGCAGTCCATTATCGTCTTGCCATATGTGCTCTGCCTGTCAACGTACTCACTTCCAAACAAACGGGGGGTAGCCATCCATATCGCCCCGGACATGACGCGCCATCAAAAGTGCCTGCATATGCATTAAAAGTCCCACTGTCGTTTTCTCTTCCAGAAAGGGGTGGATTATCTCTTCCTGTTTCCTTTCCTGATATGCCGTGATAACGGCCTTGCGCGTGTCATCTTCCATCTTGACAGCACCTGACTCCATCACCTTGAACCCTCTTCCCTGCACCTTGCGCAGGTTTATGAGAGACAGGGCAAGCCTGTCGGCAAGAAATGGGCGGAATTCTTCAACGAGGTCGAGGGCAAGGCTTGGCCTTCCAGGACGATCACGATGGAGAAAGCCAACGGCCGGATCGAGACCAATGGTTTCGAGGGCCGAACGGGCATCATGGGTAAGCAACGTATACAGAAACGAAAGCAGACAATTTACATTATCGAGGGGTGGTCTCCTGTTTCTCTCCTTAAAACTGAACGCGTCTTTCTGGGCGACTATTAGATTATCGAAAACCGCAAAATATGCGTGGGCAGATTCGCCTTCTATCCCCCGCAAGACCTCAAGGTCGGACTCGTGATTGCATCGTTCAAGACAGCGTCCTAACAGTATGACGGTGCGACGAAGACCATTCTCTTCTACTTTCCCGGAATGGTCCCGAAGCACCCTCTGCAGAACGGTTCTGCAGTTGGCTATCTTGCCGACAATGAAATACCGGGCCATATTTGCTGAACGAACAGGATCATCAGCCCACCGGTACTGCTCTCGTCGTAACAGCACATTGCCCGATACGGGTCCGTGCACCCGCGCAAGAAACCGTCCCTGCTCGGTGAGAAAGCTGAGTGCTACACCTTTCTCTGCGCAAAACCCCATGAGGTAAGGACTGCATGATACGCTACCGAAACAGACAATGCCGCCGATCGTGTGGATGGGAAGCTGGAGACGCACCTCGCCTTCAACTTTCACGACAACCGTTTCGCTCGCCTTCGAGAGGTAAGCCCTTTGTGTTGTGACAAAGAGCGTATTGAGGTGTTTTTTCATATCTCTTTCGTTACCGCCGCCAGATACCGTGTTACTGGCCGCTGCTTCGCAATCGCTTTCGGCATACACCCTGCGACAAGGGAGCAGTTTTTGCACCGTTTCGTGTAAACCGGTGGCGGTGTTACCCCTCCTGAAATCAAATCACGGGTCCTCGATGCCGTTTCCTCTGTCTCTCTCCTGAGCGCCTCGTCGAAGGCAACATCTGTTCTTCTGCGTGTCTTGCCGTAAAATAGCGCTCCTTCAGGAACCACTATGGACAACATTTCTTCAAGGCAGAGCGCTTGCGCGCATAATTGCACCGCATCGCTAAGGTCAAATTTGGGCTTTCCCCGCTTGTATTCTACTGGCAAGGGCTGCCACGCGCCTTTGCCGGTCCCGTGAAATTCCACCACATCGGCAACCCCCACGAGGCCCAGCCGCAGGGAACGAAGCGGCAGACCCCGCGCGATGCGCACGCTGCCCCGTGATTCGTTGCCCTCCTCGTGAACCTTCTCGTGCATGATGCGCCCTTCGGCGGTAAGGCGACTTTCTGCCCAGACCTGTTCAATGTGGATCAGGGCGCACTGACGGGGGCAGAACACGTAGTGCTGCAACGCCGAGATCATAATGGGGTCGTCTTCAGAATACATCATGGCTTTTTCCAAGCACCCCGAGTCTGGGAGCGAACACGATAAAGTCGCTCCGTGAATCCGCCTTCCTCAAGAAAATCTTTTTCCAGTGCTCTCAATTGCTGATCAAGAAGATAGTTGGCCTGGTGGATCAGACAAATTGTGGCGTTAGCCGCCACTTCCGGTGAAGAGTTCTCAAAATAGGTCTTATACGTCAAATATGACCTATCAGACCTATACGCAAGCGCTCTAATCTCGAGTGCTTGCGGGTGCTTTTTTCCCCAGAGCGTGCAATCTTTCTGCCTGAGAAAGTCCTGATAATCAAGAAGCAACTCCTCAAGACTTGCTCTGGCCACACCGATAAGCTTAAGCTCTGTTTTTTTTGACGTACCAGAGGCCATACTGCCTTCTGCAATGTTCTGTTTGCCGCTTCGTGCAGCCTGTACCATTTGATCATGAGTACGGGAGCGGCGATCTATGAAGCGGTCACAGAACACCACGGTAGCGTCGAATACTATCTCCGCCATCTGGTAGGACTTCAGTTCCCGGTACCCGCCGTGCGGGGGGATTAGGGGAGGTTGGGTCTGGGTCATTTTATGTACCTTGTGCAATACGCATTAAATGGTGCCGTGTTGTATGAGTATTACTTTTTAAATCTTCTCTTCAACCGTTACCCCCGCTGGAACTTTGGTTTTATCAAAATCTATCCTATAATCGGAAAAAACGCGGGGCGGTTTATTGTCATCATTGGCTGGCTTTACATCAATCAGATCAAATAGCTGGTGTGCGTGTGCCTTACCCATCCTTGAGTCATGTTTGAAAACAATCAGTTTGCGTGCCGCCATCTGACCACGTGCGGCAGACCGGTCATGTTCGAACATGTTCGCGAGGGCATCCCAGAAGAGGGTCAGATCGGAATCGCTAAAACCGGTCTTGTCAGCTAAAGGAGCAGAGACAAATCCGTGGCAGCGATAGAGGGCATAGGGTACAGTAAATTTTCGGCCCATAGTGCGATTGTCGCCCTGCTGCTTCTCGGCTTCAGCAGGGGTAGCAACTGCCATTCGGGTAATACTATGCTCCAAAGGAACAATCTGGCCTACACTGCGAGCAAATGTTAATTGCACCGGGCCCCTTACCTGTCCGGCGTTCTTTCCTGTGGACATGACTGCCCCAAAAGTGCGCACGTCAAAGAATCTCGCACACATGTAATCACGGGCCGCATCTGTCTTGTCACCTTTTTCTTTATCCTTCACTTCGTTCTGTTCGTGGGCCTCGTCTATTAGATTATTCAATATTGCCTTTTCCTTGATGAAAATGTCATAGCCTTTTGTATCATTCTTTTCCAGCTGCACATAGTTCCGCACCTTCCTCTTGAGACACACGTCTGTGACAAGGCCGTGGCCAGTTTCCGGGTCGATGCGAGGAAGGTTTCCCGCGTCCGGGTCTCCGTTGGGATTACCATCTTTGACATCAAAGAAGAGCACAAAGTCGTAACGATTCTGAACTGTATTAGTTGTATCACTCATGGGTACATCCTCCTTATCTCGTATTGGTTATAGTTGCTGTTCGTCTTTCTTGGTGAAAAACTCCTGTCGCTGATGATAGTAACCAACCGCAAACCGGCCTTGGTCTCCAAGCGACAGATATGTTGGGAATTCGTCAATGCCATCGACTATTTCCCCAACGACACGTTCAAGATTGACTGCGCGTCCACGATTGTCCAGCTTTGAAATGTGGTGGTTCTTGAGCTTCATTAACCGTGAGAACGCGGCCACAGGTGTACTGGACGCTGCTCCGTAAAAGCGGTCCCGGATTGTGGCGTTAATGCCAGGATTGGCCTCTTCTTGTATCTTCTCCAAGGCTGCAAAAAGCCGCCCAAGGCGGTAACCGATGTTGCCATTTGTCTTATCCAATGCCATGTCTACCTCCCTATGGTCTTTATTGTAGTATTTTGACTCCCTGACCAACACCGCCTTAATCAGAGCAACCCGGGGGTACGTAACTTCATGTTCGGCCCTAAGTCGTCGAATAGCAGCGGCCAGCAGTGTTTGCGGATATGGTGTTCCCGCTAGAATGGACCGCATGAAGTCTCCCGCGAGATTAGGTTGTATGTTCTCCGATTTGCCCTGCAATGCCGTCGAAACCAGCATGCGGAAAAGAGAGAGCGTTTCTGGTTGATTAGGCCCATGGACAATTGAGCAATCTTCAAAATGCTGGTAAATGTGGGCGGCAACTTCTTTGACCGTGCCGTCGTACCAGAAACGCACTGCTATTCGGGCTGCATTAGGGGCGAGTCCGAGGACAAAGAAACGTGTGTTTGGCTCAAGTTCCGGTCTGCTGCCGGTTTCTGGTGCACGAAACACAGCAACAAGGCTTTTGTAATCCTGTACAGGATTGTCCTTAACGGGTTCGCCGAATATGTCGGCAAAAACATCTTCCATGACATGCTTCTTTTCAGCCCAGAACACAGTGCTGGCATCGCCCACCTGTAAACGTTGTCGCGACCCCTTTTGAAGAAGATTATTCAACGCTGTGGTGTAAGCAAATTCAGCCCGTTGTCCCACGGGTGCGTTAAGACCCTGTTTCTTGTTAAATGATGTGAACGCCTTAAGATTGAAGGAAACAATGTTGGCACCAGACGTCTGAGCGCCCCACACGCCTTTAATGGCGGTGTGGAGTCGGACCGGTACGTCCACTTCACCGTCTACAAGACAGATACCGTTCCCTTTCGTCGATGGCTTTGTTCCTGCAAGTGCATTTACAATATCCTGCCTCTCACAAACCAAACAGTTGTCGGTGTCGAGTTTGAAGCCGAGTACAAGCCCTTTTTCTTCTATTTCTTTCCACGAAGGATGATTAAGAAGGGTTTGAAAATCATTCCCTTCAAGAAACCCAAAGATGGCAGAAACTGCGACATTGGCATTCGGGTTCGGAAATATTTCCTTCATACGATCCAGAAATGCCCGTCTTTGTTTTTCTGCCTTTTCGGGAGCGTCATTCTGGTCAGGCTTGGGCCGGCCCAGAACGTAGGCGGGGGTGTCCCAGAAGAGATTGGCCGCAATACCACTCGTCTTTTTGATGGCCTTCGGCACAATGAAGGTCCTTCCGACCTTCTTCTTCCCTTCCGGGCTTCGAGTGTCCTGGAGATCAAGAAAACGACCTTCTCGGGTCAATACTATGAGGAAGGGAATCTGTTGCTTCTGGAATCCCGGTGCGGCAATATCACCTCCACCCTGTGCTGTTCGATTGTAGTAGGACGTTAAGGCTTGCAATATCATGATCGCACCTCGATGTCTCTCAGATTGATCCTGCCGTTCTCCATCACGGCTTTAAAGAATGATGGACGGCACCACTCTGTACAGCTGTGAACATGACCCCTGTCGGCTTTATTGTCATGGATCATGTCGAATAACATCCATCCCAACTCGCGCGTCTCACTCATTGGCTCAAGGGCTTGTTCGTCAGGTAAAACAAGCTTGAAGTGGGCCGAAAACTCACGGCAACCCAGATAGGGTCGATGAAAGCACTGACCTTTTTCTGCTCGACGAACAAACATTTCCTCAAACTTGATGACATTGTCCTCGGGGCCCGCTCTATCGGTCATGGTGAAATGAGCGTGGATTGCGTATGCTACTTCCCGCAGAAAAAGCCCTGCTCTCTGCTGACGTTGGTCTTCGATGAAGAGGCCATTTGTGCGACTCGACATTTGAGCACCTACCTCATTCCGCCGCACAGATTCCCAACGAATGGGCTTCAGCACATCAATCTGTTCAACATGCCATTGAATTGCCGGTTTCCAAAGGATCGCTTCCAGAAGGCCCCGTGCCGCCGATGGTGTCATGACATCATAAGAGACCCGTTCCACCTTCATTTCCGGCCTTGTGAAGCAAGCGTAATCACCCCACACCTTGAGGAGTATGGTTTTACTTTTTCTTACAGGTCCGTCCATAATACCTCCTTTACTTTTGTTACCTAACAAATCAAGTCATCAGGCGCATAGACGATCGACTGTTCAGGACAGAAGCCAATATCTTCACGATAGAGGGCGCTGTGGCCCTGTGTGAATATCCCCGGGTAGACTTGACGAACGGCCCCTTCCGCCACAAGTCTGGTGTGCAAATAGCGAGGAAGGTTGACCACATAGCGTTGCAGCTTTCGCATAAGCCACCTCTGCGGCCCCATTTTCTCGAGAAGGGAAATAAGTTTTGCGCCCTCACCATAGGTGACCAGGACAGATCCCTGTTTTTGTTCATCAATGATCGTGAAGTTCTGTGCCGCTGACCTGAAGCTGAAACGAAATTCCCTGTCAGGGGCAAGGTCATCCATAATACCTTTTATATCGAGCCTATCGGCCTGAAGCCAGTAAAACTCCTCGAAGAATCGCGTGAACTTATCCGGTGAAAGGAAATCTTCATCGTCAGATTCGAGAAACCGTCTGCCAATTTGGGCTGCCTGCCGCAGATGGCCCACAGGCGGTTCGCTTGGAGGGCAGAAAATAATAACCCTTCCCATCTCCAGGCGTCCCTCCCTGTTGCATCTCCCAGCCGCTTGCGCAACGGAATCGAGACCTGCTACGGCACGATAAACGACAGGGAAGTCGACATCGACACCCGCCTCTACAAGCTGTGTGCTGATGACTCGGGTTGGTAACCCTTTCGCAAGGCGGTCTTTAATTTCCGCGATCTTGCGGGAGCGGTGCGCACCACACATGAGGGCCGAAAGATGGAATGTTCCTTGCGGCATCATCTTCCACAGTTCGCGGCAATCGTCACGGCGGTTCACCACGCACAGAACGGATTCTATTTCACTCAGTTCTGAGGCCAAGTCCTCCCAAGCTTTTGGTTGAAGAAGGTTGTCTGGCACCCTTACCTCAGCCCTTTTAAGGTTACGGTAAAGGTCGCCTGGATCTTCCATGACCTCTTTCATATCCTTAAGCCCATTAAACCCAAACTCCGGATGCGGACCAAAAGCCGGTTGCGTTGCTGTGCAGAGAAGAAGTGTAGCGTTATATGTTCGCTGCAATTCTGCGATCGAATCAAGGATGGGCTTCAGAAACTCAGGCGGTAAGAGCTGAACCTCATCAAAGACAATAACCGAGTTGATGATATTGTGAAGTTTGCGGCACCTGCTTGAACGGTTTGCAAAGAGGGATTCAAAGAATTGCACCGAAGTGGTAACCACAATAGGTGCATCCCAGTTCTCGCAGGCAAGTCGTGTTTTGTCGCTCTGATCATCCTCACCGGTGGTGTCAAAATTGGAATGGTGTTCTATGACTGCGCTACCGAATATCTTTCGGAACTGGTCTGCTGTCTGTTCGATGATGCTGGTGTAGGGAATGACGTAAATGATCCGCTTCCTTCTGTGTAAAAGGGCATGATGGAGTGCAAAGGCCATTGATGACAGGGTTTTCCCGCCCCCCGTGGGTACCGTGAGTGTATAGATGCCCGGCCTGTTGCCTGCAAGGGATCTACATCGATTCAAAACTTGAGCGCGTATCCGGTTCACGGGCGTATCCCGTGCTCCGTCAAGTTTCTCCTTCATGAAAGTCTCAAAATGGGGCAGAAGCTCTGCGAGAGCGGGATATCCACCGCGGAGTTGACCTTTGTCGGAGGATATGAACGCTTCAGTGTCCAAGAAATCGCTGTCTACAAGACACGAGAAGAGCATCCTAATCCAGAGTGCCGGATCGGTTCCCGGCACCGGGCGTTCCTTCGGAAAAGGTTGGGCCGCAATATTTTCTGGAATGGTATCTTTAACCGATTCCAGAAGCTCAATGTCATTAAGGCGTATGGAAAGTGCTGCATTGCCCGCTTGGTAACTCGCCCAATCCGACAGGCCCGCATGATGACCGGCCACAAGGTAGGACAAGATTCTTCCTGCGAGTTTGAACCTTTCAACGGCAAGGATGGCCCCGGCAGTTGAATGATTGACGCGACCATGGGTATGCGCTCCATTCGCGTCAAGACCATTCGCCAGACGGAGCATATTCTGAAACTCAGGAGCGAATTTCCCCAGATCATGCCACAGTCCTGCCAGGTATCCCCACTCCCCAGCCCCAAACTCCTGTGCAAACCCCCGCGCCATCTCCGCCACGTTTTCTAAATGTTCTTCAAGCCGCTGCCACTTTTCCGGCGGCTCGCCTTTTTTGGAATGGGCGTAGAAAGTCTTATCCATTTGGAGGTCTTCTATGATTCTCTGGGTGATTTTTTGTGCTTTCTTCCATGGTATAGGACAAACAACCTATAGTCAATTCAAATGGCGCAAATGATCTGGCCGCGTCCGGGCTACGCAAATCATTAACAACTTTACGTTTCTTTCCGTGCAGGGTTTGTGATGTCCCTTTTGTCTACCAGTATACCGGGCGAGGGTGACAACAGTATGGCATTGATAAGCCCGGCTGCTTTTTCTGGGACCCGGCAGCTTCTTGAAAGAATCGTTGTTTTTTCACAGACCATCGTATAGAATTCAGTTTAAAAACTACGAGGAGTCTTATGGAGATCACCAAGCGCAAAGAAAAAGATGTTTCAATCGTTGCAGTCTCCGGGAGGATAGACGCGATCACCGCGCCTGATTTCGAAAAGAGTCTCGATGAGCTGATCACGGCGGGAGACAGGGTTTTTCTTATCGATCTGGCCGGCCTTGGCTATATCAGCAGCGCGGGGCTGAGAAGCATTCTCTCATCAGCCAAGAAGCTCAAGACACTCTCCGGAGAGATCCTTTTCACCGGGCTTCAGGGACCCGTGGAAGAGGTCTTCCAGATATCGGGGTTCAAATCCATCTTCAAGATCTTTCCTTCGGAAGCGGAAGCGCTCGGCAGCCTTTAGGGATGGCCGAAAGCACTCATACCCTCTGCACCATCGAGCTTCCGGCGGCGCTCCAATCCCTGCCGGGCTTCGTTGCCGAGATAAACCGGTGCGCCAGAGAGGCCGGCTTCAGCGAACATAAGCTGGGCGCCATGGAACTGGCCCTGGAAGAGGCCATCGTCAATATCGTCAAGTATTCCTCCGCGTCCTCGGACAGCGTCATCTCCATAGCATGCACGACGGACGCCAGGGGGGGATTCTACATCACCATCACAGACAGCGGCCCCCCCTTCGATCCCCTCAGGAAGGCCGCCCCCGACACCGATGCAGGCATCGATGACCGACCTATCGGAGGTCTTGGGATATTCCTCATAAAAGAGATGACCGACGGCGTGACCTACGCTCGCGAGGGGGGAAAGAACATCCTCACGATAAAGATGAAGAAACAATAATTATCAATAATTAAATTTCCATATTCCGGCTTCAGACTTCAACAATCCTGCACCGTTATTCCGGCTTTAGACGGGAATCCAGAAAGGACTCTGTCACAGCAGAAAGTGCACGGACAGAGATATGTGGAGGTCACGAGATGAGAGTTGTCGGGTCTTTAAACCGGAGCGCGGAACCGTCTCCTTACACTTCTATCTCGTACCCGTCATAGGCAAGATCGATCTTCATGGGATGGGGTTGGTGGTCATTGTAGACCTTCAGATAGTTTCTCGTATCCTCGAGAAGGTCATCGAGACGCTCGTCGGTATAGGCAGGTTCGTTATGGAAGAGGCAGAGGTGCTTTACCTTTGCCTTCACGGCGAGCTCGACAGCCGCCACGTAACTGGAATGGCCCCAGTCGTCCTTTCCAAGGACTGCCTCGTTCCAATCATACTGGGCATCGAAGACGAGGAGGTCCGCTTCTCTGAAGAAATCCAGGAACGGATAGTTCTCTTCCCTTGCCGGGCCGTCATAGCTTGTCCCGTGCTCGGCATCGGTGGAATAAACGACAGTCCGTCCAGCCTTCTGAAACCGGAACCCGTAAGACGTCCCCGGGTGCTTCTGCTCTATGCCGGAGACCTCAAAGCCGCTGATCTCGTAACTCCTGCCGGGCTTGAGAACGACGAACTGTATATCGGCGCTCATGCTTGCAAGGGGAACGGGGAAAAATGGCTGGTTCTGCTGCTTCACAAAGAAACTCTTCAGGTTCTTGTGGAAACCGTACACTCTCACCTTGTTTCCGGGGATATAGGCGGGAGTGAAAAAGGGAAACCCCTGGATGTGGTCCCAGTGAAAATGGGAGACAAAGATATTGAAAACGGAACCGCTTTTTCGCTGCAGACCTTGATCGATAAGCTTCATATGATAGTTGCCAAGGTCTCTCAAACCCGTGCCCGCATCACAGATCATATACTCTTCGCCGTTCTTGATCTCCACACAGGGTGTGTTGCTTCCGTAAGTCCTCCCCACGGTGAAGGGAAGCTCCTCACGGATGAAGTCTTCTATGTCGCCGTCAGTCTCAAAGGTCCGCGCCTTCGCCGCCTTGATGGCGCGAACGATCTTAGCCCGAACTGTCTCCGCCGTTATAGACGCAGGCAAAGACCCCCGTGTGCCCCAGAAATAGACGCGCATCCTTTCTCCTGTTGAATTAGATGCATTATTTTAAACTCTTGCGAATAAATTGCAAGATTAATTTAAACATTGTAGTCACAAAGAGCTAAAACACCAATGACGGAAATCACAATAAAGGACAATGACCAACGAGCAAGCAAAAGAAGGAACGGGTTCTCCTCCGGTTTGATCATTGAAATCTGGTCATTGGCCGTTATCCATACTTCCTTCATATTTCAATGCCATCATGGTAATGTCGTCATACTGGGGTGTATCCTTGCAGAAGTCGTTGATCGCCTCCCCGACGCAGGTGGTCATCTCCGAAACGTCCCTGCCCGTGCATGAGACAAGGACATCTATCAGGCGCTCCGTGGAGAATATCTCATCCGTCTCGTTCATGGCTTCCGTAACGCCGTCGGTATAGAGAAACAACCCGTCGCCCGCGTTGAGGACAAGCGTTCTCGTTGTATACGGGGTTCCTTCCATGATCCCCACGACGAGTTCTCCGGGGCCGTCGAGATAGCTGACATCGCCGCCGGCGCGAATGATGACGGGGGGATTGTGACCGCCGTTCGTGTAGCGGAGCTCTCCCGTAGCCGTATTCAGAATGGCGCAGAACACGGTAATGAACATGTCCGCGGGGTTGCCTCTGCTGAGCTCGTCGTTAACCTCCTCCATGAGGGTCCCCGTCTCAAGGTTGGCCGATGCCTTCACCTTTATGAGGGTCTTGGTGAATGCCATAAAGAGGGCCGCCGGAATTCCCTTGCCTGAGGCATCGCCTATGACGAAACAGAGGTGGTCCTTGTCTATGAGGAAGAAATCATAGAAATCCCCGCCTACCTCCCGCGCCGGGATGGTGAGGGCATGGATGTCGAAGTCCCTTCTGTCCGGAAAGGGAGGGAACACCTTCGGCAGAATTCCCATCTGGATGTTTCTGGCTATTTTCAGTTCGCTTTCCATGCGCTGTCTTGACGCCGTTGTATCGGTGATCTCCTGGATGTAATCCTTCAGCGACGTTTTCATACAATCCAGGGCCGCCGCGAGCTTCCCGACTTCATCTCTCGTTCGTATCTCGGGCACCTTTGCCTCGAGGTCGCCCGTGCCTATCCGTCCCGCTATTTCCGTCATTTCCGTCAGCGGTCTCGTTATGGAGCGGGCTATGAAGACAACCGCGAAGGCAAGAAGCGCAAGGCCCAGAATACCCAGCGCAATGACCACGTGATTGAGGCTCGTGATGTCTGCCATGAGCTCGTCGTAAGGAAAGAGAACTCCCAGGGCCCACCCGTTCGACTTGATGGGCACATAGGTCATGATGCAGGACTTTCCCGTTACCGCGCTTTTGACGGAGTTTGGGGAATAGCCGGTCTCTCCCCGTATCATCTTGCGCCCCGCCTCACGGAGCATGGGATTTTTCCTCTCCTCCGCCACGGTAAAGATCGTTTCGTTCATGATATATTTTCTGATGGGATGGGTGACAAATGTGCCGTTCTTTGATATGAGAAACCCGTAGCCCGACTTCAGGATCTTGATCGAGGAGACGATGTCCCTGAGCTCATTGAGCGAGATGTCAACAACGACGACACCGGTGAGCTTTCGTGTCCCATCGACAACCCTGTAAAAGGGAACGGCATAGGAAGACATAAGGATACCGCCGCCTTCGCCGAAATAGGGTTCCGTCCATTGCGGCTGTTCAAGCTCCCGCGGGATCTGGTACCAGTCCCAAAGGAAATAGTCGTAGAACCGGTCGAGATACTTGAAGCTTATACCTCCACCATTCTTGTAGAAATAGGGAGCGAAATACTTCTTCGTCTTGTCGAAGGCGTAGGGTTCGAAGGCAACCGCCGCGCCGTATATCTCGGGGTTCTTTTCGACGATGGCATAGATGACCTTGAAAAGCTCCGCCTCGTCATAGTTCATGTTCTCGAGAAGATAAGCGGTGTTCTGAGGCACTTTCTGGGTGGACGTCAAAAGCACCTCGATCCTGCTCGTCGTCGTGGTGATGAGGTTCGCCGAGTTCTCTTCGATGCCCTTCTGGATCATTCTCCGGGACACAAGGTAGTTGTA
>JAQVWF010000059.1 GCA_028698615.1 Syntrophorhabdaceae bacterium | reverse complement strand
TTCGGCAAATCCAAGCATGCGCAGGGCGGCAGGGTTGACAAAGGTCACCCGCCCCGCGGTATCGACCCCGAATATGCCTTCTCCGGCCGCGTCGAGCAACAGGCGTTTGTCTTCCTCGCTTTGCCGAATGGCCTCTCTGGCTTGTCCCGTGGAATAGATGATGCCTGAAAGGATCACAATTAGAAGGCATACGGAAATCGTTGCAAACGCGCCGGCCAATTTGTAGACCCCGATATGATCTGTCGGGGCCAGAAGCACGATCGACCATCCGTCGCTGCCGATAACCCTCCTGGAAGCAATATAATCCTTTCCTTCCAGGGCAACTTCGATATCACCAATGATCTCCCTTTCCAAAAAGGAGGTTCCAGAGAGTTTACTGCCGAATTGCCGTGAAGCGATCAGTTTGTCCCGTACCGCTTTGTCGAGAGGCCATAGAGTTTTCAGGACCATTGCCGGCGAACTGGAAAGGAAAATGACACCGTCCGGGTTGACGAGAAAGCAAAAGGGATATTTTTTTAAAAAGCTCTCCATCTCGTCAAGATCCTTTTTCATCGCGACCACGCCAAGCACTCTACCCTGACGGTCCTTAACCGGATGGCTTGTATAGAGCCCTCTTTTTCCGGAAGTGACGCCCAGGGCAAAATAACGAGCGGACAGGCCCCTGACCGCTTCCTGAAAGTAAGGACGAAAATGATAGGATTTCCCCACAAAGCTGTCCGGTTCCTTACGATTGGAGGATGCCACAGTCGTACCCCTGGTATCCATCAGGTAGGAGACGGAAGCGTTGAAGGCGGAATTGTATCTGTCCAGCACGCTATTGGCATGGTCGATGTCCCTATCCCTCTTGGACGGCAATACGGGGGTGATCCAGGGAGACCCGGCCAGGGATATAATTGCCCCTTCGATATTTGCGAGTGTGGAGGACAAATGGGTGGACACGGATAATAATGAGGCCTGGTTCCTTCCAATGATCTCCTGCCGGGCCTTCTTGCCAAGATAGTCCGTGGCAAACCAGCCGGCAAAGATGACGATCAGCAGAAGGATCATCGGTAATGAATACAGAAAATGTCTCCTATTCATACGCAGAGCCTCCCAGGCATGACCCTGTTTTAATGCTTGGTGAAGGTGAATTCCATTTCGAAAGCACCGCGCACCCTTCCATATCCATATAAGCATCTTATCCTGTTGTGGTAGAATGTCAATGAGACTGCCGGGATTTCGTCATCTCCAATAGAAATACGGCCTCTCCCGTCACCCATCTCCGGCCTTTCCTATTCCCTGCTCGCCCCATTCGTGGTATAGTCTTAGCCTATCATGAAACGTATCATAGTGGGGACCGCCGGGCATATCGATCACGGGAAGACGACCCTTATCAGGGCCCTGACCGGTATCGATTGCGATCGTCTTAAAGAGGAGAAGGAAAGAGGCATCACCACGGAGCTGGGTTTTGCCCACTGGCACCTGGATGACGACCTTCTTGTGGGGATAGTCGATGTGCCGGGTCACGAAAAGTTCGTCCGTCACATGGTGGCAGGCGCCTGGGGCATCGATACGGTGCTTATCGTTGTGGCCGCTGACGAGGGTGTCATGCCGCAGACACGGGAGCACCTGGATATATGCGAGATGCTCGGGCTTACGAAGGGCATAGTCGTCATAACAAAGAAAGACCTCGTCGACGAGGAGATGGTCCAGCTCGTGGAGGAGGATGTCAAGGATTTTCTGCAGGGCAGGGCGCTGGAAAACGCCCCCGTTGTGGCGGTGTCCGCGACGACGGGGGAAAACCTGGAAGTGCTCAAGGCGATGCTCCGCGATATTTCCACCCGGATCGAAGAGAAATCGAGGGAAGGCATATTCCGGCTCCCCGTTGACCGGGTTTTCACTTTGAGGGGCCTGGGGACCATCGTCACGGGAACCTGTATATCGGGGTCGCTTGGTGTAGGCGAGGAGGTGGAGCTCTTCCCGTTTACGAGGAAGGCGAGGGTGCGCAGTATCCAGGCCTATCACGATGACGTGAAGGAAGCCACCGCCGGTCAGAGGATCGCCCTCAATCTTCAGGGCCTGGACAGGCAGGATGTTGAACGGGGGAGCATGGTGGCGCGGCCCGACACGCTTTTGCTCACTTCAAGGATCGATGCCTCCCTGAGACTTCTGAAGCTTGCCATAAAGCCGATACGCCACGACAGCATACTGCGTTTCCATATTGCAACGACTCAGGAAGAGGCGCGTCTTGTTTTGCTTGAGACCGACCAGATCGAGCCGGGCCAGGAGCTCTTCGTACAGTTCGTGTTCAAGAAACCCATTGTAGTGCTGCCCGGTGACAGGTTCATCCTCCGCGGGTCCTATGCCATCCAGACTGTGGGCGGCGGAAGGGTCCTCGACATCATGCCATCGAGGCATAAGAGGAAGGCTGAGGGGCTTGGGAACATCTATCACATTTTGAACCAGGGTACGGACCTGGAAAAGACCGCCTATCATGTATCAAAAGGCGGTTTTCGGGGGGTCAGGCAGCAGACTCTTTCGATACTCACGGGGAAGGATGTCCCTTCGATCCAGAAGACCGGCGAGGTTCTGGGGAAGAAATCGGTAGCGACCCTCGTGGGAAAGACGTATCTGCATAAGAGGTTTTTCGACGCTTATCAGGAAAAGATCGTTGCTTTCGTTGGCGAATATCATAAGGTAAATCCCTTGAAGATCGGGATTCCGAAGGAAGAACTGCGGTCTCGGCTGCCTGCTACCGACGTTCAGGTCTTTCAGACAGCGCTGGATGAATGTGCGGCCTCAGGCCGTATCGTCGTGGAAAAGGACCGCGTAGGGTCGCGGGATCACGCCAAGGGTACGGGCCAGACCGATGAATTTGAAAAACGCGTCCTCGCCGCCCTTCTCGCTTCAGGTTTCACACCGCCGGGACTTAAAGACCTGGCGGGGACGGTGGGAGTTACCGAGAAGAATGTCAGGGAGCTTCTCGAACGCCTTGCTTTCAGGGGGGGTGTTGTCAAAGTGGCCCAGGATATGTTCTTCCATAGGGACATGATAGAAGAGCTCAAGGAAAAGGCCACCAATTATCTCCGCAACCATCACGAAATGGGCCCATCAGATTTCAAATCAGAACTCAACCTCTCAAGGAAATTCCTCATACCCCTTCTCGAATACCTGGACCAGATCAAACTGACGATCAGGAAAGGGGATAAGAGGGTACTGAGAGGATAAGAGAAACAATAACCAGAAAGAGCTGGGTCCTGGCCGGACTGTTGGAATGTGGACACCCGTTATCATTATTTGGACGTTGCCGTTGCAACTATCGATGCTATCCAACCCGTTCGGTTGCCGTACAGGGCCACCTTGTACCACTTCATTCCCGTGCTGTCGTTTTGTTCATCGAGGAGGGGCAGTATTTCTCCCCGGACGATGACGAGGATCCGCGGGGATTCGAGCCCGGGGGCTCTGCGGATGTTGGCGGCGTCCACTTTGACCACGGCCACGCGATTCTGGGCCGACTCCTGTTTCTTTTTCATTTCCTCCCGGAAGGCGGCTATCACGTCCTTATCGGGAGCCGGATCGGGAGGGCTCTGGGCAGACGCCTCCATCTGCGATTTCGCCGTCGGGTCTGTTTCTTGAGGATTTTGTATCGGAGCGTTCTCGACGGTGGGCTTCTTCGGCGTTTCGAGCTTCTCGACCTCCTTTACGATGACCGTGGCCTGGGGCTGTTTCGGAGTTGAGAGAAAGTGATATCCTGCCGCTCCCACGAAGACGCAGAGTAATATGGTCAGGGTTATCAAGACGGGCTTCAGAAACTGAGCGGAAGGCTGACCGGAAGAGGTCTGCCTCGTGTTGTGCGCGACGTATTCCAGGGGGGCCGCCGGGTGGTTCACGGTTGCGGCTGATGGGCCGTTCGATGCCTTTGAGGCTTCCTTTGGCTCCTCCCTTCTATCCGCCACGATGTAGGGCAGGCTTTCACCCCTCCCGCTCATGGAGTTGATGGCCTTGGAGACCTCCTTGAAGCCTATCTTCCTGGTCTTGTCATTATAACCGTTGAGAAGGGCGAGGTCGGAGACGGCGATGATGGTCCGGGGAAGTCCCTTGGAATATTTATGGATGATCTCGATAGCGTCTTCGGCGAATATCTCCCGGGCCACATCGAGCCCGGCCTTGTTAAGGCGGTACCTGATCAGTTCCCGTGTTTCGTCGAATCTCAGCGGCGTGAAGTAGTAGCGGACAGGGAGTCTCTGCCAGAACTCCGGCATTTCCTGCAGGGTGTCCCAGAGGCCCTTTTGTCCTGAGAGGATGAAGGTGTGCAGGTACGCATTGTTGTAGGTGAGGTTGATGAGCACCCTCAGTTCCTGGAGCACATCTCGCGCCTCGCAGAGCATCTGACCTTCATCGATGACGATTATGTTCTTGCCGCCCTCCATCTTTGCCTCTATAAGGGCATTCTTCAGGGTGGTGAGGTTCGTCAGTTTATCCTCTGCCGGCATTTCACCCGTGATGAGGCCCGTAATCTGACCGATCATCTGATCTGCGGTGAGCGTAGGGTGATCTACAAAGGCGTAGCGGAAACGAGAACCATACTCGGCCTTCATCTCATCGATGAGCTTGAGGAGGATAGTCGTCTTGCCCAGGCCTGCGTCCTCGGAGGCGACGACAACGCCTCCCTTGTTGGTGTTTATTGCATACTTCAGGCGTTCGAAACATTCGAAATACTGTCCTGTCACGCACATCATGCTCCCGTCGGGAGCAAGCAGGAACGGATGATGGTCGAGACCCCAGTATCTGAGGTACTCTTCGGTCATGGTTTGCATATCTTGCATGGTACGTAACCTATTTTAATAGCATCGCTTCTGTTATGAAACACAATTTTGCTTTTTTCAGAAATCTTTTTGACTCCCTTGCAGTTTGGTCTGTGGAAGCTGGACGTCCTCTTGCTGCCTATATAATGTTGCTCGGTGTCCTTCTTCTTCTCCAGCCATATGCCTTTGTCGTCGGCTATCGCCTTCTTTTCGGCTTCAATGAGGGTGTCTTTGTACTTGATGTTGGGACCGGGGACATCGGCCCGGGCATAGCCGTTCCTGATGAGTTCGGCATTGACAAAGGTCTTTTTGACGAAGACGTAGGCAAGGAGATGTCCCTTCTCATCCTTTTTCTTCGTGTCGAACTCCAGCCTGACCTTTTTCATGAAGACGAGTTTCTTGTTGTAGCGAACGGCCTGTCTCGCGTAGAACTCGGCTCCCCCTTCCTTTCTGTTGAGTTCCGGGGTGGCCACCCCGATGTACCGGACGGTTTCGCCCGATTCAAGCTGAACGGTATCGCCATTAATTATCTTTCTGACTACATAGTCTTTGGCGAAGGCTGAACTGAAAGGGAAAACCAGCGTAACGAGAAGGGCTAAGGCAACGTATCTCCTGAACATATCGATGATGATTGTACACTATTTTGCCCTCCCATTAAACAATATAAGTCATAAAAAAACCGCCCCCCGTGGAAACGGGGGGCGGTTTCAAATATGCAGCCTTCAGATTTTAGCCAACCTTGAAGATCATGGATGCGCCGGTGTCGCCAGCCGCGCAACCTGTCCAGAGGCAGTAGCCGCCGCCGAGGAGAACCATTTCTTCGAGCATTTCCGCAATGATCCTGCCGCCTGTCGGAGCCTGGGGATGTCCATAGATCAATGATGAACCGTAGTTGTTCATAAACATGACATCGATGCCCATCTTCTTGGCGAAGTTGAGGTCATTTGTCGCAAAGGGGTTGTGGCTCTTGATCGCCTTCATGTCGGTGATCTTGAGACCTGCGTTGGCAAGTGCCATCTGGGCTGCCGGTACAGGCGCCGCGGCCATGAAGCCGGGGTTGACCCTGGAGTAGCCGTAGGAGACCAACTGGATCTCGACCTTCGGGTCAGCGCTCAACTCCTTCGCTTTGTCCCTTGTTGTTACGATGAAACCGACGTTTCCATCGGCGGGGAATGTCTGTGCGCCGAAGCTGTGGACGCCGCCTTTTTCCGCAGGTCCGAGTTTAGCGAGACCTTCAGCTGTTGAATGTGTCACGCCTTCGTCGAGTTCAACAAGCTTGGTTTTCTTCTTGCTGATGGCGACTTCAGCCGGGAACATATATTTCTTCTGGAATTCGCGGTCGTTGGCCTGCGACATCATATACTGCTCGTAACGCCTGAGAACCACGGCGTCGCACTCTTCCTTGGTGATGCCCGCTTCTTTCGCGACGTTCTCGGCGGTCTGGACCATCTTGAGCGGCGGGTAAACGTTGGGGTCGCTGTTGAAATTGTCCATCAGCCAGTTTTCATGGATCACTTCAGCGCCGGGACCCATCGGGTTCGGCCAGATGGTGTGGGCGCCGTTAGAGGTCCGGTCTGCCATGAGACCGAAGGCGACATCACACATTCCCTGCTCAACTGTCATGGCAGCGAGGTTGAGGATCGTCGTCGACGTGGTGCAGGCCTGGTTGATCATGAGGCCGGGCACGTTCTTTTCGTTGTTCGTCAGCAGACCTGCAGCCCAGTTATGGCTGTAGAAAAGGTGATGCTGGGTGATGCTGATCCCAAAATACAGGTAATCGATAACGCTGGGATCGATCTTTTTCTTTTCCAGGAACCATCTTCTTGCAGTTTTTGCACCGAGCGAGATTGAGTTCTCGTTCTGCATGCTTCCCTGCCAACGGCAGAATGGGGTTGAATAGTAGCCGTTGTAAGGGATATACACGTTTGAATAAGTCTTCATGAAGCTACCTCCTCCTAAATATTTTGTTAAATCAGGGCGCTTTTCCGGCTCTTGTGAATCGTCAGACTGTTCGATCAGGCAGAGCGCCGGTTAATCATGTATGGTGTTTTCTCCCGACTCAATATTGTTACGCCCGTTATTTTCCCTTGTAATTGGGTTTTCTTTTCTCGACGAACGCATTGATTCCTTCGCGCCCGTCTTCGGATGTAAATGCTATCGAGAAAGAGTCCATTTCCAGGGTCAATCCTGTTGCTATGTCCGTGTCCATACCGGTGTCGACACATTTCTTGATAAGCGCCAGGGCCGCCTTCGGTTTAGCGGCGAGTTTCCCGGCCCATTTCCTTGCCTCTTCCATCAACTGCTCTCTCGGCACCACTTTGTTGGCCAGGCCGACACGATATGCCTCCTGGGCATTTACAGTGTCCCCGAAAAAGAGCATCTCTTTTGCCTTCGGGAGGCCGACAAGCCGGGGAAGGCGCTGAGTCGCGCCGGAACCGGGCATTATACCGAGATTGATCTCGGGAACACCGAAGACCGCGTCCTCCGAGGCTATCCGGAAGTCGCAGCAGATCGCCACTTCACACCCGCCGCCCAGGGCCAGGCCAAAAACGGCAGCGATAGTGGGTTTTGCAATAGATGTGAGTTTATCGAAGGTCTTCCTTGGAGCTGTCCAAAGGAAGTCGAGTGTTTCAACAGCGGATTTTCCCATGACGTCCTTCACGTCGAGACCAGCCCCGAAAGCCTTGTCGCCATTGCCGGTAATGATGATGGCGCCTATGGAACTGTCGTTTTCAAGGTCGACGATCGCGTCGTACAGATCGTAGTAGGACTGGACACTCAAGGGGTTCACCGGCGGCCTGTTCAGCTTGATGATCCCGACCGGTGCTTCTTTCTCAACTATTATAGTTTCGTAGGCCATGGGAGCCCTCCTTTATGAGCGTCTTATTTGGAATAGTCGTACCAGCCCTTGCCGCTCTTCCGGCCAAGGCCGCCGGCCTTTACCAGGTTCTTGAGCGTCAGTGGGGGATCCCATTTAAGTTCCTTCGGCAGGTTGTCATAGAAATACTGCTGAACGTGGAGGTTGATGTCGAGACCCGTGAGGTCCATCAGTTCGAAAGGACCCATAGGATAGTTGAGACCGAGTTTGGCTGCTTTGTCGATGTCTTCTTTCGAAGCGATGCCCTGTTCCCAGAGCTTGATGGCTTCGATGAAGTGGGGAACCATCAGCCTGTTGACGAGGAAACCGGGGATGTCCACCCTGACCTCGACAGGTTCCTTTCCGAATTTTCTCGTAAGGTCAAGTGTGGCCGCGACGGTCGCGTCGCTGGTCTGGAGGCCGCGGATGACTTCCACGAGCTTCATGAGCGGAACGGGGTTGAAGAAGTGCATGCCCACGACCTTGTCGGGTCTCTTCGTCGCCGTTGCCATCTCGGTAAGCGACATGGATGACGTGTTCGAGGAGAGGATGACGTCGGGTTTTGTTATTTCGTCAAGTTCCGCAAAGACTTTCTTCTTGATATCCATTATTTCTACGACCACTTCGACGACGAAGTCGGCGTCCTTCATGGCTCCCATGTCGGTCGTGCCTTTGATCCTGCCCATGATGGCTGCCTTGTCATCCGCGGACATTTTTCCCTTTTCGACGGTCTTGCCCAGGAATCTGTCTATGTTCTTGATCCCGCCTTCGACGAATCTGTCCTCGATGTCTCTCAGGATGACATTGTAGCCAGCCATTGAGGCTACCTGAGCAATACCATTACCCATTACGCCGGCACCCAAAACTCCGATTGTCTTTATATCCATACAGCCCCTCCTATAAAGTGATTTTTTGGAAAAATTAAAAAATTCACATGCCCATATATCTAACTATTTTTATACCTGGCGTGTCAACTGTTTTCGTCGCTAAATCCAATATTATTGCGGGGTATGCGGGCAAATGCCACCGGGTGAATCTCCTTCCCGTTCGGGCCCCTAATCCTCCCTTTTTTCCTTAGCCTGTTTTGCCCGCGAGATGGGCGACCCGGGTCTTGAGGTTAAGAAGGTACGCTTTCTCGGGCTGTTTAGGCCCGGGGTTGGGGTCGTATTCCTCCCGCTTGATATGTTCGACGACCCTGTCGATATCTTCCTCCTCCATTGCCAGAAGCTCCATGACCCGCCTGCGGAATGTGAAGGCTGCCTCCAGGGATGAATCGAAGAATTCTCCCACATCGCTGCCCGTATAGACAAAGTGGTGGCCCTGGCAAAAAATGTCCACGTCAAGAGCGGCAAGCCGTCTAAGCGAATGTATGTAGGCGTCGAAATCGACGAGGAACTCGCTCACTATCCGTCCCGTCTGGTTGCGGCAGCCGGCCGATTCAGTGGCCACAAGGATCTTGTGTTCGGGGATGTAATAGCTGAGCATATCCCGTGTATGGCCGGGCGTGATAAGGACTTGCACGTTCAGCGATGGGTCAACGGTAAAGGTCTCCTCGTGATCGAAGATACGATCTACCGTGAAGGGCTCAAAAGAAGAATGGAGAATGGCATTGGAGTCTATGTCGGGCGAAGCCTTCGCAAGATGGGTAAAGTTTTGGCTCAGGGAGGTCATAAGGTCGATGGCGTTTGGACGGGACAATATTTCATTTGCCCGCCTCGAGGCGCATATCCTGATCCCGGGGAAGACCTTTTTGAGATACGATGCGGCCCCGCAATGATCGTAATGGACATGGGTGAGGAACAGGTAGGATGGATCCTTGCGGCCGGTTACTTTCCTGATGTCCCTGGCATAGAGCGGGCCCATGGAATAAAACCCGGCCTCGAAGAGTACGGGCGTGATACCATTTAATAGATAGCTCGGCGACCATGCGAATCCCGTCACATGAAAATCCCGGTCGACGTGCCCTGTTGTGCTGAGAATCATGCTTTTCTTCTTGCCATGCAGGTGAATTAATTATATAAAAACAAAAGGACTAATGCAAGGGTTCTTACTCCTGTCCCGGTGGAAATGGTCTTTCGGGTTCGGTCGGGCGAGCCGTCGTTAACCACCGTAAATCATTGGTAAACGTTTATTATATTTATCAGAATTAGCTTGACAGGCGAAAAGTGCTTTTGCTAAGATAGGTTTGCTAATTGTTTCACAATATTGGCCCACAAAAATACCGTAAAGAAAGGAGAGCAAAATATGGATTTCAAGATTTCCGATGAACTCGAATCAATGCGTAAGATGGCCTACGAGTTTGCTGTAAAAAATATTAAACCGACGATGGAAGAAGACGAAAAAGAGCATAAATATCGTCCGGAACTCTTAAAGAAAATGGGAGATCAGGGCATGTTCGCCTGCCTCGCCCCCGAGAAGTTTGGTGGGTTGGGACTGGAAGAGGGCAACATGGCAGCAACGCTCATGGCTACGGAACTGGCAAGAGTCAGCCCGTCATGGGGTCTCCCCTTCAACCTTCAGATGAACGGACCGCAGAACGTTCTCCTCAAGTTCGCCAGCGAAGAGCTGAAAGAGCAGTTCCTCCCGGGTCTCATCGCCGGAACGAGCGGCGGTTGCTTCGCGATTACGGAACCTAACTCAGGGTCCGACGTAGCCAGCATGAAAACGACGGCAACGGAAGTCGACGATGGTTTTATTCTCAATGGTTCCAAGACCTGGATCTCAGGCGTACCTTTCTGCGGCTGTGGTGTTGTGTATGCAATGACCGACAAGGCAGCGAAGCACAAAGGCATGTCCGCCTTCTTCATCGATTTCAATACCCCGGGCGTTGTACAGAGAGCTATCACGACAAAACTGGGCCTCCACTGCGCACCGACGGGTGAGGTCTTCTTCGAAGAAGCGAAGATCCCCAAGAGCGCCCTCGTTGGCAAGCTTGGTCAGGGCTTCAATATATGTATGACGATGCTCAATTTCACCAGGTTGAGCTCAGCGGCAAGAGCAGTAGGCGTGGCAGAGAGCTGTATCGAAGAGGCCTGCAAATATGCAAACGAAAGGGAACAGTTCGGCCAGCCGATTGGACAGTTCCAGATGGTCCAGGAGCAGATCGGCCGCATGTCCGTGGAGCACGAAGCGGCAAAACTGCTCGTCCTCAAGGCTGCATGGCAGAAGGACAAGGGCATGAACAATACCCTCGAGACCTCAATGGCGAAATACTATGCCGGTGAATCAGCAAACTTCTGCGCCTCGGAAGCTGTGAAGATCTTCGGTTCTTATGGGTTCTCCTCCGAGTATCCTGTCGAGAGATACCTGAGAGACGCGAAGTCCTATCAGATCGTCGAAGGCACATCAAACGTCCAGAAGATGATCATCGCCCAGTTTGCGCTGGGGTACAGAAAGTAACTAATCGTTTAATCCTGTAAGGAGGTAAGTGTATGGCTACTGAAGTGACATGTCCAATGGTTGGAAAGATCGTAAAGGTTGATGTCAAAGTTGGCGACAAGGTGAACGAGGACGATCAGGTTGCAATCCTCGAGGCAATGAAAATGGAAATGCCGATCGTTTCCCCGGCTGGCGGGACTGTGAAAGAGATATTTGTAGAGGCCGGTCAGGAAGTGGAAGCGGATACGGTCATCGTAACACTGGAATAGCTCAAGAAAAAGGGGGAGAAGCTTATGTTAGTTGCCGGGATAGATATAGGTTCGATTACAACTGAAGCTCTGCTTCTCGATAAGGATAAAGGGATATTGGGTTATACCATCCTTCAAACAGGTGCGGATTCCAGGAAAACGGCTGAAATGGCACTCGAAAAAGTGCTTGCCTATCCGGGCAAAAGCCCTTCAGATGTATCCTATATTGTAGCAACCGGTTGCGGGAGAAAAAGAGCGGCCTTTGCCAAGCAGGCAGTTACGGAGATCACATGCATTGCGAGAGGCGTCAACCATCTTTTCCCGCAGGCTAGAACGATCATCGATATTGGCGGCCAGGATACGAAAGTTATAAGGATTGATGAAAAGGGCCGCGTCATCGAGTTTGAAATGAACGATAAATGTGCCGCTGGGACCGGAAGGTTTGTCGAGGTCATGGCCAAGGCGCTGAACGTGGAACTTGACAGGATCGGTGATTTTTCGTTGAAACACAAGAAAGAATTGACCATTAGCAGTATTTGCACCGTTTTTGCTGAGTCAGAGGTGATATCCCTGGTCAGTGAAGGTGAAGAGCTGGAAGATATCCTTTATGGTATACACAAGGCCATCGCCGACAGGACAATGGGGCTCATCAACAGACTGGGCGGTATTCAGAATGACGTCATCATGGCGGGCGGGGTCGCCAAAAATATTGGAGTGGTGAAGGCCCTGGAAGCAGCGCTCGGTACGCAGTTGAAGATCCATGTCGAGCCTCAGATCATCGGCTCACTCGGCGCCGCCATTATCGCCATGGAAAAGTCAGCATAAGACACATAAGGATGTGACACAATAAAGGGCCAGTCTGTTGACTGGCCCTTTTCCTTTTTTTAAAGACTCTCGTTCTCGAATCCTTTTTCCCTCAGTTTCTCTCTATACTGCCTCGGCCTTTTTCCTTCTCTGAAGGGCGATCTGACTTATCAGGACAGGTATGAGCAGCGCAACGGCTATTATGTCCGTGATCAAACGAGGTTCGATGAGAAGAATGGAAGTGATGAAGAGCATTACCCTCTCCCACGTGGTGATCCTGGTAAGGAACCATCCAATCGTTGCGCATGACAGGAGGAAGACACCCACAGAGGCAGTCAAGGTGACCCAGATGATCGAGAGGGCGCTGCCGGACATTAAGAGGGCAGGGTTAAAAACAAACATATAAGGTATGATGAAGGCCGCCAGACCTATCCGGCATGCCGTTACAGCCGTCTGCATCGGCGAGCTCTTGGCAATCGCTGACCCGGCATATGCGGCAAGAGCCACTGGAGGGGTTATGGCAGATATGATAGCGAAATAAAAGACGAAAAGGTGTGCGGAAAGGACCCCGATGCCGAGGTTTGTAAGGGCCGGAACGGCGAGGATCGCGCAAATGATGTACGCCGCGGTGGTTGGCAGGCCCATACCCAGGATGAGCGAGGCGATCATGGCAAAAAAGAGGGTGAGGTAAAGGTTACCATGGGCCAAAGCGATGATGGCGCCCGAGAATTTGAGGCCAAGCCCTGTGAGTGTGACGACACCGAC
>JAQVWF010000058.1 GCA_028698615.1 Syntrophorhabdaceae bacterium | reverse complement strand
AAGATCAACTGCGACCGCTTGAACGGTTGACCGGGAAAACGTGCTTGATGCTACTTAAGATTATCGTTATACTTGTATAGCAGGAGGCATAAATATGCTTGCAATAAGACTTTCACCGGAGATCGAAAAGCGCCTTGAGGATCTGGCGAAGAAGACAGGAAGAACGAAAACCTTTTATGCAAGGGAGGCAATAACCGAATATATCGAAGACCTCGAAGATATTTACCTGGCGGAGAAGAGATTGGAAGGCATACGAACCGGCAGGAGCAAAACCATTCCCATCGAAGAGATCATGAGCCGGTATGACCTGGAAAGTTGAGTTTTCCAGGGCCGCAGAACGGGAACTCGACAGGCTCGATCCCCAACATGTCCGCAAACTTCTTATCTTTCTCCACGAAAGGCTCGCCCGTCTTGAGGACCCGCGCAGCCTCGGGGAGGCGCTTAAGGGCCCCAGGTTTGGCGAGTTCTGGAGATACCGCATCGGTGATTACAGGGTCGTCGTTCGCATAGAAGATGAAAGGCTCATTATACTGGTGGTAAGAATAGGCCATCGCCGGGAAGTGTACAAGCGGTGATAGGTGGCGCAAGCCATGAAGACAATAACCGCTCCGGGGCTCACGTCGCCCCTTCCACGAGCAGAAGCCCGCGGAGCCTCCCCTTCTCGCTTGCCGTGCAAGCTGTGAAGCATTCGATCAAGGGTTTGCAGTTTGTTGCGGCCCTGTAAGCTATCCTGCCAAACCTGAACTGTAACTTCAATTCTCAGCAAATTGTGCCTGGGTACGTGATGTTGAGAGGACAGGTCAATGTTCTTCTCTCTCGTAACGAGTATGGCAAATATGCCCCTGTTAAGTCTTCTTTGTTTTATGGTAACATACTTTGCATTTATATGCGGAAGTTGGGGCCAGGCAGCTATCGAGGGCGTGCAACAATATAACAATTGCTGATTTTAAGAAAGGATTAAGGATATGAAAGGGCCATTATTATATATTGCGATAGCTTTCGGAGTTTTGTTGGTTTGTTGGTTATTATGGTGGGCACTGATCATTACCAGCCTGGTCCTTGGTGCAGTACGTCAAAAGAGAAACAAAAGAGAAGAGGAAGAACAGAAAAGGACTGGCGATCTCAGCTCAACTCCTTGATCTTCACAACCTTTGTTCAAATATCTGCCCGTTGAGCAATCATCTGCGAATTGTGCCCGGGTGTGTGGTAGGGGCGGGTTTGCTTGACTACAGATAAGGTTCCCTGATATACCTTCATACACTTAGAACACATCACATAATGGGAGGTATACGATGAAACGTCCGTTGGCTTTAGGTTTTTTTGTTGTGCTTTTTGCGGTGCTGCATGTGGTTTTGTGTTCCACCGCTGTAGGTGCGCCCTACGTCCAGTCACCCTTCGTCCAGTCACCCTTCGTCCAGTCACCCTTCGTTCAGTCGCCCTTCGTTCAGTCGCCCTTCTCGGGCAATAGGTGTAATCCCGGCTACAGCTACACGAGATATCAGAATCAGGGAAAGTGTATAAAATGCAACCCCGGCTACAGCTACACGAGATATCAGAATCAGGACAAGTGCATAAAATGCAACCCCGGCTACAGCTACACGAGATATCAGAATCAGGAAAAGTGCATAAAATGCAACCCCGGCTACAGCTACACGAGATATCAGAATCAGGAAAAGTGTATAAAATGTAATCCCGGTTACAGCTACACGAGATATCAGAATCAGGAAAAGTGTGTAAAGTAGCCTGAGGGAAGGCTCTCAAGAATTGACTAAAGTGTAGAAAATATGGTGGGCAGGATTGACCTGCCCACCGACCCCATCCCGCCGTTCTCACCATACGTTCATAGAAAGAAGTGGCCCATGATGGTTCTTTGGGTTTCTTGATCTCTTCGTTATCAAGGGTATCCCCAGGGTTCAAACAGCAAATCTATGTGCTTTGCTGGGGTCACGACTATTCTCCACGAGGCTTTACCGCCGCGCAATAGAAAGGACAAAGAGGTTTATTGGCCAGCCAACACCTGGCGGATATGCGTGGAAGAACCTGCCTGTATCATGCTAAGAATAATGAGCGAGGACAGATAACTAATATGAACAGGCGAGATGTCCTGAAGCGTATCGGGGCGGCGGGTGTGATCGCAGCCTTCGGCGTTTACGGGTTCAAGATCGAACCGAACAACATCGAACAGAATTACTTTAGCCTGAAAACGACAAAGCTGACGCGCAAGGTGCGGATAGTCCACCTGAGCGACACGCATTTCGACAATGATCTGAGTCGATACCGCATATCCGGGATGGTGAACAGACTGAACCCTGACGTTATTGTCATGACCGGTGATTATACCAACCCTCCCCACGACATATATCTGAAAAGGTTTAAACAGTTCATCAATGCCATGCAGGCAAAACAGGGAATATATGCCTGTTTTGGAAACTGGGACGACGGCTTTGAGGACCTGATGTTTCGAGATACTGCCGTCAAGACCCTCAGGGATTCCAGCATAAGGCTGGAGTTTGGCTCCGACAAAGTGCAGATTTTCGGGATGAACTACCTCATGCAGTACGTTTCCAGGGTCGTGCTGAACGATATGTTCAGGAGTGCGGACAGCAAGGATTATAACGTTTTTCTCTACCATTCTCCGGACCTGATCGATATGGTGGCCGAGACGTCCAGAATAGACCTTTACCTGTCGGGGCATACCCATGGCGGCCTGATCAGGGTCCCCTTTTTAAAGGCATTCGAGGAACCGGAATGCAGGGGGACCTTTCCCTACACCGGCGCCCTTCTGATGCCATATTCGAAATACGGGCGGAAATATGACGCGGGGCTGTACACGGTGAAGGGCACCACGCTCTACGTCAGCAAGGGTATTGGCATTCATGGAAAGCTTCCCTTCAGGATCAATTGCAACCCCGAGATAACGATATTTGACATAGGTCCCGGGTAACATACCAGATCAACACAAAGCAGATGGGGACAGGCTGGAGTCCTCCTGCCAACATAAATGTCAATGCCCAATGACTCAATGATATTGAGCATGTGTTGTTTACCACTCGGGGTAAAGTTCGCTTCTCAAGACCGGGAAGACCTCCCCCCCCCAAAAAAACCATACAACACCAAATGTTGGTTTTCTGGTACAATAAATGTAGCTCAAGCTGTTCAAAAAGAAGGGCGCAAATTTGAATAGCGAAAAAAGCATAAGGCGATACACCGATGATATAAAAGGAAACCGTATTTGCATTGCGCTCATCTCTGCCACAACGATCGCAACTATCCTGGTCAGTCTCTATTGTTATTACTCCGGATCTTTTATTATGCTTCAGAACCTTTTCTATGTCCAGGAGGCACAGGTAATGTCCGCAGCCGATGTCGTCGAGGCTGTGGCATCCCTCCGTCCATACCGGCCAGCCCCTGGTGGAATACCTGCAGCCCTTAGGAAGATGGAGAAGAACAAGGGTATCCTTTACGATGCAAGGGTGGTGGATGTGCGCCTTGGGTTGTTCAGGGAGAAGGGGTTCAGGTTTGAGTGAGCAAAACATGACCACTACATCAAAACCGTGGTTAAATGCACTGTTTGCGGTTTTACTCCTGAGCAGCCTGTATCTGTCCAAACTTTACAGCTATCTATTGTTCCATGGTCTTTCTGAATTGTTTTCGATTATTATAGCATGTGGTATCTTCATGCTTGTCTGGAATACACGCCGGTTTTTTACCAACAACTATTTTCTCTTTATAGGCATTGCCTTTCTATTTATTGGTTTTATCGATACAGTCCACACGTTTGCCTATAAAGGCATGGGCATTTTTAAAGGATATGATTCCAATCTGCCAACCCAGTTGTGGATTGCCGCACGATATGTGCAAAGCATAACCTTTCTCGTCGCCCCATTGTTCACAATTAGAAAACTCAAGGTGGGACAGGCATTTGCAGTCTACCTTGCTGCGTCTTTCCTCCTGCTCTTCGCGATATTTTACAGGATATTCCCTGACTGTTTTATAGAGGGACAGGGTTTAACGGCCTTTAAGGTGACAAGCGAATACATAATCTCAGCCATATTGGCAGTTTCTCTGGCCTTTTTATATCGAAAAAGAACGTATTTTGATCCTTACATATTAAAATTGCTTGCCGCATCTACCATAACCGTCATTGCATCAGAGATGTCTTTTACCCTTTATGCGGATGTTTACGGTTTTTTCAACATGCTTGGGCATGTTTTAAAAATTGTCGCATTTTATCTGATATATAGAGCGATGATCGTTACAGGACTTGACAGGCCTTACGGTATGCTTTTCAGAGATCTTAAAATAGAGAGGGACAGGGCACAGCAATACCTTGATCTTGCCAGAGTGATGTTTGTCGCTATCGATGCCGACCAGAAGGTTACGCTTATCAACAGAAGAGGCTGTGAGGTATTGGGTTATGACGAACACGAGATTGTCGGCAAGAACTGGTTTGATACGTTCCTTCCTGAAAGGCTGAGAGACACCGTAAGGGCAGATTTTTTCAGGTTGATGGCGGGAGAGGTTGAGGCCATCGCATTTTACGAAAACCCGGTTCTCACGAAAGCCGGAGATGAGCGACTCATTGCCTGGCACAATACGGTTTTCTTTGATGAGAATGGACATGTTACGGGAACGCTCGGCTCAGGGGAGGACATCACCGACCGCAAGCGGTTGGAGAAGGCGCTCATGGAGAGCGAGGAGCGATTTAGACATCTTTATAATAATGCAGAGGTAGGGTTGTTCCGAACGAGAATATCAGATGGTGTTCCCCTGCAGATTAACCAACGCTACGCGGAACTGGCTGGATATGCAACCATTGAGGAATGTTTGGAAGACTTTGTGGCCGCCGATCATTATGCGGACCCTGAAGCCCGGCAAAGAATACTTGAAGCAGTTACCCAAACTGGCGAGGTGGCAAACTATGAGGCTGAGATCATCCGAAAAGACAATAAACATTTTTGGGTCGATCTTTCTGCCCGTGTGTATCCCGAGGACGGGTACATTGAAGGCGCACTAGTTGACATTACAGACAAGAAAAATGCGGAAAGTAAATTGATTTCTTCTCTAAAAGAGAAAGAGACCCTCCTCAAGGAGATTCACCACAGGGTGAAGAACAACCTCCAGGTGATCTCGAGTCTCCTCGACCTCCAGTCCTCATACCTGCATGATGAGAAGGCCAGGGAGATGCTCCACAACAGCATGGACCGTATAAAGACCATGGCAAGGATTCATACCATGCTCTACCAGTCGGAGGATATGTCGAAGGTCGATCTCGGCGGTTTCATAAGGGACCTGGCCGCCCGTCTTCAGCAGTCTCACGGGACCGGAAGATCGCCCGTGGCGATCAACGTGAATGTCCCCGACATATCCCTTACCATAGAGACGTCCATCCCCTGCGGACTCATCCTGAACGAACTGGTCTCCAATGCGCTCAAGCACGCCTTCCCGGAGGGAAGAGGGGGGGAGATCGATATCGGTATGAAGGTGGAAGGGGACCAATTCGTCCTCACCGTTCGGGACAACGGGACAGGCTTTCCCGCCGGGGTTGATTTCCATAACACAAAGACCCTGGGGTTAGAGCTGGTGAATCTTCTGACGGGGCAGATTGACGGCACTGCAACGATGACGGTCGGGGAAGGGACAACGTTCACGGTAATCTTCCCTGCGGCGACAAAGGGGGTATAGACAAATGGAAAAGAAGAGGATCATGGTGGTCGAGGACGAAAGGATCGTTGCCCTGGGTCTGACAAGGCAGCTTACCGACCTGGGCTATGATGTGGTCGCGACGGCATACTCCGGTGAGGAGGCCCTGGAGAAGCTCCGGGAGACCCATCCGGACCTGGTGCTGATGGACATCGTCCTGGCCGGTAAAATGGACGGCATAGAGGCGGCGGAGAAGATAGCGGCCATCTCTTCCGCCCCGGTGGTCTACCTGACCTCATATGCCGACGACAGGACGTTCGGGCGGGCGGTGCTCACCGGCCCCTCCGGGTACATCCTCAAACCCGTGGAAAAGAAGCAGCTCCATATCGCCATCGAACTGGCCTTGAACAGGCAGGGTATAGAGCTTAATCTGCGGGAGGACCACGCCAGGATATACGCGTCCGTGAAAGGCGTGATCTCGGCTATCGCGGAGACGATAGAATCAAGGGTGTCCTATACCCCGGGGCATCATGAGCGCGTATCGAAACTGGCGGTTTCGATTGCCCGGGAGATGGGGTTTGAGGATATCAAGGTGGAAGCGATAGAACTGGCCTCGTCCGTCTATGACATCGGCATGGTCAATGTACCCGTCGACATCCTCCAGGATGCCGGACGGCTGGAAGGCGTCCGGCTGACCATGTACCAGACCTATCCCATGGCCGCCTACGACACCTTGAAGAAGATCGAGTGCATCTGGCCGATCGCCGACATCGTCCTCCAGCACCGGGAGTGCTGCGACGGTTCAGGCTTCCCGCATGGGACCCGGGGGGAGGCCATTCTCATGGAGGCGAAAGTCCTCTCCGTTGCCCATGCCCTCGAGGACCTGACCACCCACAAGGCCTACCGGAACGCCTTTCCCCTAAATGAGGCGCTGGAAGAGATATCCGCGGGGAGCGGCTCGAAGTACGACCCGGATGTGGCGGCCGCCTGCTTGAGATTGTTTCGGGAAAAGGGGTTCAGGTTTGACTAACACGGTCTCGGACATCGGCGTCAGGCAAGCTTAAGTCTATTTGTTATGTTGCCTGGTTAGCGTGTTGATTATATCTTGTCCTTTTGCCGTTGGAATGATTCTCAAAAAGGTGCCGCGTGTACCTCCCGGCAGACCATCGACAAGTTCCAGCCTTGCATATCCGTTCTTCTCCAATGCCTCGATGGCGCCAAGCTGGTTTTCTTGAACCAGGCTTTCATGAAGCAGGTACGAGTCGGAAGATGCGCCGAGCAACCATCTCAAAGAATGGAGATCAATATTCAGCAGATTCTTTGATTGCTCATCCAGCTGTACAGCTTCCTTCGTGCATGGGTCGCAGGCTGGACCGGCATAGGATGGTGCTGTGAAAACTGCGGTTAAAAGAACAAGCACTGACATATTGAGTAATTTCATATGGTTCCTCCAACTGCACCGCAAAGGTACTGCGTGGATCAGCTTTCGACCTCCACGCCTTAAGGGCAGGCCTCTCTCACCTTGCCGGACATGAGTATTTCCCACGCTGTCAGAATATCTTCGCTGTTGGCAACATAGGTTTTCACCCGCAGAACCGCTTTTGTCCCGTTTGATTCAGGCGAAAGCTGTATCGTGCCCAGGACCCGATTTGCTTTCCCTGTGGTATCCCCGGTGTAGACATTGCAGAAGACGGCCCCGTCCTTTTCGGGCGGCTTGCAGTCCGGGACGCCGATATCTGCGAAGTCGCAATACCTGAAACCTTGCCGTAAATTGGCGTATGTCCTGGTCACAGGCAGGCTTGTCGATACATGTTTCGTGAGAAAGCCGGTATCTTTGGGTTGTCCCGGCAGGATCGAGCACCCAACCGGCATGAATATCAGAACCAACAGCAGCAATACTCTCACAGTTTCCCCCATCAGTGGCGCCCTGTAATTGACATTTTCAATTTTGCACTTGTTGCCTGTGTTTTGCAAGGCATAATCGACGACTGTTGTTATAAGAGGCTTCATTGTCCAGTGCCCCAATGAAAAACCTGACCGTGTTAATGTGACGGGCGCCAGTCGGCTGTTCTGCCGCTATTGACCAAAATGACACTGTGAGAAAAGGTGGGGCCAGAAGGATCTTCCCGTGTCGGGTCATAGAAAGTGTTTTCTCTTGACCGGTTATCCTCTCTCAGATAAGATATCGAAACGATTCAGGTTAATGTGATGGTAAAAATGAGAGAAAAGTCCTTTGATTACGACGAAGAGATTCTGACCCAGATCAACGCACGCATCAAAAGAGGTGCTGCGGGTCCTGAGGATCAGGCCCGGGATGTCAATGATGTCATTAAGAGGACGAGCGACGCCGTAATAGAGGTCAATAAGGAACTCGGCGGTGGTTTTCCGGACAAGGTGTATGAGAACGCCGTTATGCTGGAGTTGAGAAAGCAGGGGTTGAGGGGCAGAAACCATGTACCGGTGAAAGTTAAGTATAAAGGCGTTAATGTCGGCGAGTATCTTGCCGATATCGTCGTCGAAGACCAGGTTGTTATCGATATCATGACCGTAGAGGCGATACAGAAGATGCACGAAGTGAGCCTTATCGGCATACTCAAGGCAACGAACTACAAGATCGGGCTCATTGTGAACTTCTTCAACCAGAAAGCAGAGATACGCAGAATAGTCGTATAGGTGATAGTCTCCAGCTTCGGGTAAGAGCAGGAAAAAACACCCGCCGCCAACTCCAAATACGAGACCATCAGGGTGTTTCCCCATAGTATCTGCTCAGAGTGTTCAGCGAAAGTGGCGGCTCGGCTTCATGAAAAGAAGCGTGTACGCTTCTGATGGCAGCGAACCCTCCTCAAACAGAAATCCTGTTGACATTTGTTTAGTGCAATATCAGAATAAATAAATGTAAGAGTTGGGAGAAGGACATTTCACCTGGATCAGTGGGGGTATAGAACGAAGACCAGGGAGCTGAAAGTGATCACAAGCCGCAAAACCAGGGAGCAGCTTGTCCTTGAGGTGAAAGAGCTTCAGGCGAGGCTCGACGCCATGGAACTGCGTTCGCAGGAAGCCAGCGAACTGGCGCGGACCCAGATCGCTGGCCGCAAACGAAGAGGGGATATCCTTGAGAAGGTTCAAAAATACACCGAGAGTATTGTGCAAACAGTCCGCGAACCTCTTATCGTGCTTACCCCCGACCTGAAAGTGATCAATGCCAATCGTTCCTTCTACGAAACGTTTCGTGTGACGCCCGAAGAGACAGAGGGACGATTTCTGTACAGTATAGGCGACAATGTGTGGGACATTCCTTCATTGCGGGAGTTGCTGGAGGAAATTATTCCCCAGAACACCCATTTCAATGATTTTGAAGTTGACCATGAGTTCCCGGCCATCGGGCACAGAACGATGCTTCTCAATGCCCGCCGGATCTTCCAGGAGGGTAAGGGCACGGAAATGATCCTCCTTGCCCTTGAGGATATCACCGCCCAAAAGGAGTCCGATGAGGCGCTGAAGGTCTCTGAAACCCGTTACCGCCGTCTCTTTGAAACAGCCCGGGACGGAATATTGCTCCTCGATGCCGAGACAGGGCAAATATCGGACGTGAACCCCTTCCTGGTAGAGATGCTGGGTTATCCGCATGAGGAATTCTTAGGAAAGAGACTCTGGGAAATCGGTGCCTTTAAAGATGTTGAGGCATCGAAGGCCGTCTTTGCGGAGCTTCAGGCAAAAGGATATGTCCGCTACGAAGACCTGCCGCTGGAGACGAAAGATGGACGTCCCATCGCCGTGGAATTTGTCAGCAATGTCTATCTTGTCGATCATCATAAGGTGATCCAGTGCAACATCCGCGATATCACCGAACGGAAACTCATAGAGGCGGCTCTGCAAGAAGCCCACAACGAGTTGGAGCAACGAGTGGAGGAGCGAACGGTTGAACTCCGCACCGCTCTTTCCGAGATCAAAATATTGAAAGACCAGCTCGAGGCCGAAAACATCTATTTCCGTCAAGAGATCACGATGAAGCATCAATTCGAGCACATTCTCGGGCAAAGCGACGGTCTCAAGTATGTTCTTTATCGGGCGGAGCAGGTTGCCCCCACGAACACGACGGTCCTCATCCTGGGCGAGACCGGCACGGGAAAGGAACTGGTTGCCGCCGCCATCCACCACATGAGCCCCCGCAAGGACCGCCCGCTCATCACCGTCAACTGTGCTGCCCTGCCGGCAAATCTCATGGAGAGCGAACTGTTCGGTCGTGAGAAGGGGGCGTTTACCGGGGCCGATACCCGGCAGGTGGGCCGGTTCGAGCTCGCCAACGGTTCCACGCTTTGCCTCGACGAGATAGGGGAACTGTCGCTGGAAATGCAGGCCAAGCTGCTCCGGGTGATCCAGTATAACGAGTTTGAGCGCCTGGGCTCATCTCACACCATAAAGGTCGATGTGCGGATCATGGCAACAACCAATCGAAACCTTGAGGAAGAGGTCCGCCATGGCCGGTTTCGGCAGGACCTTTACTATCGGCTCAATGTCTTTCCGATCACCGTCCCTCCGCTGCGTCAGCGGGCGGAGGACATTCCGCTGTTGGCCCAGGCCTTCATCGAGCGATATTCCCGGAAATTGGGGAAACAGATCACGTCGGTCCAGAAGGAAGCGCTCAAGGCGCTTAAAGACTATCCGTGGCCCGGGAACATCCGGGAACTGGAAAATATAATTGAACGGGCCGTGATCCTGTGTCCCGGACCGGTCTTGCAGCTCGCGGATAAACTGGAGATCACATCCCTTCCATTTTCATCAGCCGTGAAAACCCTGGAGGAGATGGAGCGAAGTCAAATCATCAAAACCCTTTCAGAGACTCGATGGCGTATCGAGGGAAAGGACGGGGCCGCGGCGATCCTGGGTCTCCATCCGAGCACCTTAAGGGCGAGAATGCATAAGCTCGGAATATTCCGGCCGGAAACCAGGGAGCTGGATTAAGCCGTCCTGACATTCCTCGAAACTCCCCTCAATATATTGAGGTTCCACCACATGTTGAGGTCAAACAGACCATGTCCATGCTTCCCCGCTGTTCTCTTTTGTTAAACTAACCCCTCGTTATCTCTGAATGATCCCATACTTCTGACGTTTGTCGGCCCGCTGGCAGGCCGCTTGCACTCATCGTGGGAATGATCCTGCTCATCATACGCATGAAGGTTCTCCCCGAGAAGCGAATGGAACTGTCACAGACGATCGCTTCCCTGATCCTCGCCATAAGGACGGAGAAAGGCTGTGAGCGTTGTGACTTTTGCCAGAGCATGGAGGATGAGAACGAACTCTGCCTTCTTGGAGAATGGGACACCCAGGAGAACCTTAAGGGCCACCTGGAGTCCGAGCATTTCCGGGTGCTCCGGGGAGCGCTGAACCTGGTCAAGGAGCCCTATGGTATGACGTTCCATACCGTTTTTAGCCCGGGAGGAAATGGAGGGGATCCAGGCGGCGCCCATCGCCAGGGCCCATAGGGACTGTCCCTGGAAGGCCGGGAAGAGAGGAGGCCGCAAACATGCAGGGTCCTGTATGTCAATTTCCCTTTCAGTATTACGGCAATAACTCGCGAAGGAGGCCCATATGCCGTCTGTAGAAAAAAAAGAACCCGAGGAGACCCTGTCAGGCAAGATTCGGTCCTTCTTCGGCCTCCGGGACGGCGAGAGAAATAAAAAGGGCCTGCCCGGCAAGGCTCATTTCAGCATCTGGTATTTCCTCGTCGCCTTGCTTTTGTTTATCTACCTGCAGCAATATTTTTTCTCTCCGAAGGTGGAGACCATCTCCTACAGCCAGTTCAAACAAAGCCTGGCGGAGAACAACGTGACCACATTGGTCATCGGTCCGGAAAATATCACCGGCACAAGGAAAGGGAAAGACGAGAAAGCGGATCAGCGGTTCACGGCGGTTCGGGTTGACGATCCCGGCCTCGTGAAGGAACTGGATGAACGCAAAATAGATTACTCCGGGTTCTACGAGAGCAAATTCCTGGGCATTGTGCTCTCCTGGCTTGTCCCCATCGCCATCTTCTTTCTTATATGGCGATATGCCATGAAAAGGATGGGGGGACCCGGCATGGGAGTCATGTCCTTCTCGAAGAGCAAGGCCAAACTGTTTGCCCAGAGCGAGATGAATGTTACCTTCGCCGACGTGGCGGGTATCGACGAGGCCAAAGGAGAACTCCTGGAAGTGGTGGAGTTCTTGAAGTATCCGGAGAAATTCCAAAAGCTGGGCGGGAGGATTCCCAAAGGCGTTCTTCTCGTCGGCTCCCCGGGGACGGGCAAGACCCTTCTGGCGAAAGCTGTGGCCGGGGAGGCAAAGGTGCCTTTCTTCAGCATCAGCGGGTCCGAGTTTGTGGAGATGTTCGTTGGCGTGGGAGCGTCCCGCGTGCGTGATCTTTTCTCTCAGGCCACCAGCCAGGCCCCCTGCATCATATTCATCGATGAACTGGACGCTTTGGGGAAGGCCCGGGGGATGAATGTCCTTGGCGGGAATGATGAACGGGAGCAGACGCTCAACCAGCTCCTGGTGGAGATGGACGGCTTCCAATCGAATAAAGGGGTCATAATCATGGCCGCCACCAACCGGCCGGAGATCCTCGATCCCGCCCTTCTGCGTCCGGGAAGGTTTGACCGGCAGGTCATGATAGACCGCCCGGATATCAGGGGGCGCGAAGCGATCCTGAAGATCCACTCCGATAATGTGCTGTTGGGCCCCGATGTGGACCTCGGCAAGATAGCCAGCCTCACCCCGGGCTTTGTGGGGGCTGACCTCGCCAACCTCGTCAATGAGGCGGCACTGCTTGCTGCCCGGAAAGATAAAGAAACGGTGGGATCGGCGGAGTTCGACGAGGCTATCGACCGGGTGGTCGGCGGATTGGAGAAAAAGAACCGGGTGATGAACCCGCTGGAGAAAGAGATCGTTGCATTCCATGAGTCCGGCCACGCAATTGTCGCTGAATCCCTGGAGCACGCCGACCCCGTGCATAAGATATCAATCATCCCCAGGGGGATCGCAGCGCTGGGCTATACCCAGCAGCGGCCCACGGAAGACCGCTACTTGATGACGCGCTCCGAGTTGCTGGACCGGCTCGCTGTTCTTCTGGGGGGCAGGGTGGCGGAGGAACTGGTTTTCGGGGAGATCTCCACGGGTGCCCAGAACGATCTGCAGCGGGCGACAGACATTGCCCGGTCCATGGTTGCGGAATATGGCATGAGCGATCTGTTGGGACCGGTGACCTACGAGCGCCCTCGTCAGGCCATGTTCCTTCCGGAAAGTTTCAG
>JAQVWF010000057.1 GCA_028698615.1 Syntrophorhabdaceae bacterium | reverse complement strand
TCATGAACCTGGCGGTGATATCCTCGTTCTGGTCCATCCGGTCGATGAAGATCCCCTCCAGGGCCTTATTGAACACATAGCCAAAGTTCTCCAGGGTATTGGCATTAGCCGCCTGCCTCAGGCCGGAATCAGCCATCGCGTCTTCCTTTATGGAATCGAAGAACAGCTGGTCCCCGGGCCTGAACTCGGTTCCGAACCTGTCATTGAGGATATCGATGAGCTTCGAAAGCTCGATCTGGTCATCCCTGGCAACACCCGTTCCCACAGAGGTCGGGCCTGCGATGGGCTGCTGGTCTCCCGCCTTCAGGTCTATGGACCCCTCGGCGATCTTCTGCAGGCGGTAGAACTTCAGGGCAACCTCGTCATCGAAGTGATAGATGGGGCCCCGGTCCTCTCTCGGAAGCTTGGTGACCAAAAAACGTATATACGAGTACAGCTTCTCCAGGTCCGAGTCCTGGAAAGGAATGACCTGGGACATGAAGGCGTAGAGGTTCCGGAATGCAATGAGGGCTTTTCGGAACTCCTCCCTTGCCTCTTCATCGAGCTGCTTGAACCTCCCGACGGCAGGATCGATGCAGGCGTTCATGCGCGCGTGGTCGGAAGGGGTCTGCTTTTCCCTCGGGGCGTAGAAGACCTTGCTGAACTCCTCGACCTCGTCCTTGTAGTAGACCTGCTGGGCGTCGAGCTTGGCCTGCAGCTCATAGAGCTGTTTTGCCTCCGCCTGTTCCCCGACGGTGGTCTGCTCGTAGTACGGCTGAAAGGCGTCAAGGATCTCTTTCGTCTCGTTCACGAAGTCAAGGACAAAGGTATCCTCCTTGCCGGCATGGGTCCTGTTGAGCCTGGAGAGGGTCTGGACCGCCTGGATGCCGGCGAGCCTCTTGTCCACGTACATGGTATGGAGGAGAGGCTGGTCGAATCCGGTCTGGTATTTCTCGGCGACGATGAGGACCTGGTACTCCTCGCTTCCGAAACGCTCGGGGAGCTCCTTCTCCCGGATGCCTCCGTTCATGCTCACTTCGGTGTAAGTGACGTCCTTCACGTCCGGGTCGATCACGGTCCCGGAGAAGGCGACGAGCGTCTTGATCCCCGTGTATCCCTTCTCCGTGATGTACTTATCGAAGGCCTGCTTGTACCTCACCGCATGGAAGCGGCTGGCGGTGACAACCATCGCCTTGGCCCTCCCCCCGATCTTGTGCATCGTGAAATGCCGGAAATGCTCGATCATGACCTCTGTCTTCTGGGAGATATTGTGTGAATGCAAACTCATGAAGCGGGCAAGGGCCCTGGCAGCCTTGCGCTTGTCCACCTTGGGGTCGTTCTCGATGGACTTTATCAGCCGGTAGTACGTCTTGTACGTGGTGTAGTGTTTGAGCACGTCGAGGATGAAGTTCTCCTCGATGGCCTGGCGCATGCTGTAGAGGTGGAAGGGTTGCGGCTTGCCGTCCGGACCGGGAACACCGAAGACCTCCATCGTCCTGTACTTCGGAGTCGCGGTGAATGCGAAGAAGCTGATGTTCGGTTGCTTCCCCCGCTTGGCCATGGCCTTGAGGATCTCCTCCTCGTAGTCGGGCAGACCCTCCTCCTCGGCCTTTGCCTTCGCCTCCTCCTTTATGGCCGCCCCCGCGAGGACTCCCTTGAGCTCTGCGGCGGTCTCACCGCCCTGTGAGCTGTGCGCCTCGTCGACGATGACCGCATACCTGCGCATGGGAAGCTCGCCGACCTTCTCCGTGACGAAGGGAAACTTCTGGAGGGTGGTGATGACAACAGGCACCCCGGAGCCTAAGGCCTCCGCCAGCTGGGCGGCATCTATGTCGATCTTCTGGACAACACCCTGCTTGTGCTCGAACTGGTAGATGGTGTTCTGCAGCTGCTGGTCGAGCACCACGCGGTCCGTGACAACGATGACGGAATCGAAGGCCCTTTCGTCCTCGTCATTGTGGAGGCTGGAGAGCCTGTGGGCCAGCCAGGCGATGGAGTTCGACTTCCCGCTCCCGGCGGAATGCTGGATGAGGTAGTTCTTGCCTACACCCTTTTCACGTGCGTCATCCACGAGTGTGCGGACACAATCGAGTTGATGGTACCTGGGGAAGATCATGGTTTCTACCTTGACCTTCTTCTCTCCCAGCTTCTTCTCCTCCACCTGGAGGTGGATGAATCGCGCGAGGATATCGAGGAAGCTATGTCTCTCAAGAACCTCCTCCCAGAGGTAGGCCGTCTTGTAGTTCCCGGGGTTCTCGGGATTGCCGGCGCCGCCGTTTGAGCCCTTGTTGAAGGGGAGGAAGCGGGTGTTCTTGCCGGAGAGGCGCGTCGTCATGTAGACCTCGTCCGTATCGACCGCGAAATGGACGAGGGCGCGCTTCTTGAACTGGAAGATGAGGTCAGCAGGGTCACGGTCTGTCTTGTACTGCGTGACCGCATTGCGCCAGGTCTGGCCCGTCATCTGGTTTTTGAGTTCCGCCGTGGCGACGGGGATCCCGTTGAGCGACAGGGTCACGTCGAGGGTGTTGCCGTGCTTCGACGAGTACCGGAGCTGGCGGGTGATCGTAAGACGGTTGGCCTGGTAGAGCTTCAGGGTATCGGGGTTCATACCGCTCGCCGGCGCGAAATAGGCCATGCGGAAGGTCTTCCCGAAGCACTTGAACCCATGACGGAGTACGGAAAGACACCCCTCATGCTCGGAGTTGAGGGCCCGGCAGAGATCATCGAGGAGAGTCTCTTCGGACTTCCCCTTCTGGATGGCGGAGAGGTACTCCCATTCCTTGGGCTGGGTCTCCTGGATGAAAGAGATCACGTCCTGGGGGAAAAGGCCTCTCTCCTGATCGAAGGCATCGGGGCTAACCTTCTCGTAGCCGGCCGAGGTGATGAGGTGGTGCTCGATGGCGGCTTCGAAGGCAATTTCCTTGTGGTCTACTGGCATCAGGCAACCTCCTCACGGACGTCAATCTTGCCGGTAACGGCGGCTGATATGAGGGCGGTGCGGTATTCGCGGAGCAGGTCGATGGACTTCTTGACTTTCTCAATCAATTCGTTGATATGGGACGTCTCTCGGTCGAGGAAGGCCACGATAGACCGCTGTTCCGTTAAAGAAGGAAGCGCAACTAGCAACTCCTTTATGATAAAAGAGTTGAGCCCCTCCATTATGGACCCTTTGCTGTTGGTTGTTATCTGGTAGCGTATGCAATCAGAATCATTGATAAGTAACGCTAGATAAAACGGGAATACTGATTCATTGGGGCGTAACCTCAACAGGTGTGAGTCCATTATGCCGCGCTCAATACCTTCAGGAACAACCTGACACTTGCCAGTAGTCCCCATCATCGATACGACGAGGTCTCCGGGTAATATTTCGCACATGATAAGCTCTTCGAACTTGTCCTCATCGATATACTTGTGTCCCAGCGAAAAATCTGCATTTATGAGATGTTCCTGCCCATAGACCTTGTACCCATCCTCTTGTATGTACTCCAATCGAAGAGCACTCCCAAAAGGACCGATCTTTATTCCCTCACAGTCTTTCAGTAGCACCCGTAAGCGATATACGTCCCAATGCCCTGGGACTTCCCCCAGCCACTCCACGCCGGAGTCCTTCATCTTCACGTCCGGGTCGAGACCCTTGGTGACAACGTGGCTGATGAGGGCGGAGCGCTTTTCCTGGAGGAGATCGATCTGACGCTGTTTTCTGGCGATGAGTTCATCGATACGACCAGTTTCACGGTCGAGGAAGGAAGCGATGGAACGCTGCTCATCCGATGATGGCAGCACCGCCGGAAAACCCTCAACGCTTTCCTGTGTAATTCCGTAGAACGTGGTACCTTTCTGTTCAATAACCACAAAACGCTGAAAGAGTTCCGACCCAAGCAGGTGATAAAGAAATCGTGAAGTATAAGCGTCACCAACGGGGCGGATTATCAAAAGGTGGCTATTGAGCGATGCTTTCCCAGGCAATTGATCGATGTATGCGAGTTTGCCTATGGAACCATCCTTGGTAATCAAAACATCCCCTTCTTGTACGAATATCTCGGGAGCCATCAGATAGCGGTCTTCCGTAATGTGATAACACGAGTTCCAATCAACGCTTCCATCCTTAAAGTGCATACCAGTCACCAGGTAAGGACCTGCATCTGTGAATTCGTCACCACGAAGGTTTTGCCAGCCAATACGGCCTTTGATATAAGAATTGAATTTCAACTTTTGAGTTGACCAATGCTCCGGAATCTCCCCCAACCACTCCACGCCGGATGGTTTGTATGCCGGGTATGTTGCTCGTTTGCCTTTATGCACTGAAGGGATCACGAGTTATCCCCTTTGCCCGGCCCGTATTTGCCGCCTCTCCTCTGGCGTTTCTTCTTGCCGGGTTGCTCCTTACGCTCCGTCTCCAGCGTCTTCGCGGAAGTTTGCAGGTCTTCCACATACCGCGCCTCGGCCTCGGATTCTGTTTCCAGCCGTCTCCGCTCAGCAAAGGCGTCGTACTGCACCTCCGCCCATTCGAGAGCCTCGTTGCGGCTGACCATACCAGGCCCGGAGAGTACCGGCAGTTCGGTATCGCGGAGGAACTTGTCGAGGAAGATCTCCCAATCGCGCATGCTGATGTCCTGTCGCCGCTGGGCGCGGAACTCGGCTTGGTCCAAGAACATCACCGTGATGCGGTTGAGCGTGTCGATCTCTTTGGTATCGAGGTAGTTCTTGGCCGTGCCCACATCGCGTTTCAGCACCCGGCCACCTTTCCACGAGGTTAGGCCCATGTTGGTCCTGCCTGCGTCCGCTCGCCTCCGGACGATCTCCGCAGCCGTCATGCCGGTGGCGGCATGGTGCATCTTGTTCTGCATGGTGGCGAAAAAGCGTTGTGTTTCCTCCTCGCCTTCCCGGTAGTCACAGGCCAGCGCGAAGATCTCCCGGATGCGTTGGTAGACGCGCGCTTCACTGGCGCGAATCTCCCGGATGCGCGCAAGCAGTTCATCAAAGTAGTCCACCAGCCCACTGCCACCCTTGAGCCGTTCGTCGTCGAGCGTAAACCCCTTGACGACGTATTCACGAAGGCGAACCGTGGCCCACTGGCGGAACCGGGTAGCAACGCCGGACTTGACCCGGTAACCTACCGCAATGATCATGTCCAGGTTGTAATAATCTAGCGGTCGCTTGACCGTCCGCGAGCCCTCCGGGCGAACTGTCAAGTATTTCTTGACGGTTGCCTCCGGGTCGAGTTCGCCCTCTTCATAAATATTCTGTATGTGCAGGCTTATGTTCTGCTTGGTGGTTTGGTACAGCTCTGCCATCAGGTTCTGTGTCAACCAGACGGTCTCATCCTGCAGCCGCACCTCAAGGCGGGTCGTGCCGGATTCCACCTGATAGATGACAATCTGAGAGTCGCCGGGGGCGGGCAGGTTCTTAATCATTCCGTTACCTCTGTCAGCATATCCGCTATTTCCTTCTCGATGATCCGGAGGTCTGCCTCTATCTCTTCCAGCGGACGCGGTGGCACATACCTGTAGAAATACCGGTTGAAGTTGATCTCGTACCCGATCTTCGTCTTGCTGTGATCGATCCACACATCGGGCGCATGGGGAAGGACCTCGCGTTTCATGTACTCTTCCACACCCTCCTTAAGGGGGATGTTCTCGTAGTCGCGCAGATCCGGGTCCGGTTCGGGGTTGCCCTTCGCGTCAACACACACATCTGCCGTCTCGTCACGCTCGGACAGTGCCGTCAGGATGGCCTTGAACAACGGGGCGGCGGTCTTCAAGCCTGCCTTGTTGAAGGCCCCCTTCATCAGGTCGGAGAATTCTTCCCGGTTCTTGACCACACCCTTCGATGCCAGTCCCGACAAGGCTTCGAAGATAGCCTCCTGGAGCTTCTTTCCCTCCTCGACCTCGGCCTCCATCCCTTTTACATCCTTGCGCTTCTTGCTGGACGCGAGACCCTCAAACGCACTAGCCTCTCTCACGCGGGCAAGCCGCTCCTCATCCACGGCATAGTTACGCCTCATGGGTCTCTCCACCGTGATGCGCCGGTATCCGAAGTCCTCGTTGTCGAAGATACGGACCTGCTCGCCTTCCTTGAAATCCCCATACAGGCGGGTGATGTCCCCCCGCTGGTCCTCGCAGACCTCGTTGCGCTTGTTCCCCAGGGACCTGCGCATCTTCTTGAAGAAGGATGTGCCGTCGACGAGCTGTATCTTCCCTTTGCGCTTCGGTTCCTTCCGGTTGGTGACGATCCAGAGATAGGTGGATATCCCGGTGTTGTAGAAAAGCTGGTCGGGGAGGGCCACGATGGCCTCGAGCCAGTCGTTCTCGATGATCCATCGGCGGATGTCGCTTTCTCCCGAACCGGCAGCCCCGGTAAAGAGAGGGGAACCGTTAAAAACAATAGCCAGGCGGGTGCCGCCCTCCTTGGGATCCTTCCTCTTACTTATCATGTGCAGCAGGAACAGGAGGGACCCATCATTGATCCTGGGAAGACCGGCACCGAAGCGACCACCGAATCCCTGCTCATCGTGCTCGCGTTTGATGACCTCGGCCTCCGGCTTCCACTCCACTCCGAAGGGAGGGTTCGCGAGCATGTACTCGAACCTGTGGTTCGGGAAGTGGTCGTCGGTGAAACTGTTCCCGAAGGCAATATGTCCGATGTCTTGCCCCTTGATCATCATGTCGGATCCGCATATGGCATAGGCCTGTGCGTTGTAGTCCTGTCCGAACACCTGAAGGCTGGCGTCGGTGTTAAGCTTTCGGACATACTCCTCCGACACGGAGAGCATGCCACCAGTACCACAGGCAGGGTCGTAGAGGGTCCTGACGATACCCTTGGTGGTGAGAATATCACCATCCGGGACAAAAAGGAGATCCACCATCAGGCTGATGACCTCGCGGGGGGTGAAGTGATCGCCAGCCGTTTCGTTCGATACCTCGTTAAACCTGCGGATGAGCTCCTCGAAGATGTAACCCATCTCGAGGTTCGATACGGCACTGGGGTGGAGGTCTATGTCGCAGAACTTCGACACGACGAGGTAGAGGCGGTCCGCTTTCTCCAGCTTCGCAATATGCTCCTCGAACCCGAAATGTTCCATGATCTCCCGGGCCCGGGTGGAGAAGCCCTTGATGTAGTTGACAAGGTTGGCGGCAATGTTGGCGGGGTCGCCCTTGAGCTTCTCAAAGGTGAAAAGGCTCGTGTTGTAGAAAGGCATGCCGGTGACACGACAGAGAATAGGCTCTATGTTCTTTACCTTGCCCCCTGAGAGCTTTTCCTGCTCCTTGAGGACTTTTGCCTTTGTGGGCTCAAGAACACAGTCCAGGCGTCTCAGGACGGTCAATGGAAGCATGACGTCCTTGTACTGGTTCGGGTGGTATGGTCCGCGGAGGAGATCCGCAACGGACCAGATGAAGCTGGTTTTCTCGTTGAAATTATTCATTTAGCAGGCTCCGCGTTGAAGTGGTTCATTGATGCTGGAAGTCACATGATGCCGGGTGAAGATCCGAGGTGCAGAGGGAGCCTGTTCATAATGCAGACAGGCCGTTACGGTGCCGCAGTACCTCATCAGGAATCCCCCTGTCAACCCCTTGTGAAGGCTCCGATGTTTACCGTACGTTGAAATTACTGGAGAGCTTCACCGATATCGTACAAGATTCGACTAGAAATTTCACGTTTATTATGGCCATGAAAGAATGACAAGGGGCCAGCCTCAGGTGTAGCTTCCACTTCACTTTCGTGTTAGCCTACAATGATATGAATCTCCCACAAGTTGACTATCTTCAGCAAGAAGCAACGGACATCCTGGCTGAATCTGACAGTGATAGACTCTGCAGGAAGTGGCGTAATTTCCTGCGTTACTATGACGCCATAACTGGTAACCTTTTCTACGATTTTCCTCTTTGGAGGGCAAGAAAATGTATGGATTGCACTGGTTTTTCAAGTACCGCTGACCTCTACTATCCCCCGCCAAATATTACCGAGGCTGGGCGCATAAACGAGGCTGGCGCACCAGTACTGTATCTTTCCTTTAATAAATTCACAACGCTGTGCGAAATAGGAGCTAGACAAGGCGACCATGTTCATCTCGTAGGGTATTCGATGAATCAGGATCGGCCCCTCAGGACCCTCATAATAGGAGAAATCAACAACGTTCACAAAAGGGGTCAAGGCCTAATCCCTGGCAGATTGAGTGAGGAAATCAACAGAATTTTGAATGGTCTTTCACTTGAGACTGGATACAGTTTCGTGTTCATGGATGCCTTCTTGGCAGGTGTTCTATCGGACCGAAACGCGGGAACCAACAACTACCTGCATTCCCGCACGTTGTGCAAGGCACTGGTCGAGAAGTACGAAGGTATAGACGCCGTTCACTATCCGAGCGTAGCTTTGGAGGGATCAATGAACCTTGCCATCATCCCCAAGGCAGCAGATGAAACCCTGAGAGTCATGGGCACAAGCGTCATCGTTATTGAAAAAGAATACGACTATGGTCTTTTTCGATTTAGGCTTGTCAAGTACTCAAAGAGTTCCCTGGCCAACGGCGTTATTTTGTGGACTGACGTCGGAGGACCAGTCTAACCACCGAATGCTTTCGGGTAACCGTCACCCATATGTTGTGAAAAAAGTAAATTCAACGAATTATTGTTTTCGGGAGGAAATAAATGTCAACTGCTTCGTTGATCATATCAGTCATTTCGTTGGTGATCGCTGGTATATCGCTCTTCTTGACCTGGTGGAAAAACGTAAAGGATAGACGGTACGTAAACGACAAGGAGCTTCTGGAACAACTCAAGCATTCTCTCGAGCTTGCCTACGATTCTCTCGCTATGGAGAACGGGCATCCCGTTAACGATAGACTCCGCTGGTTAACCGCGGCAAGACACATAGCCCGTTACCGGAAACTCAATAGCGAGCTTCGCACTACCCTGTTCAAAAATATCTGTGAAGAACACGAAGAGTACTGGAGAAACAGAATCTACGTTCTGCTGGGCAAGATCGAAGACAAAGGGTTCTATGAGGCAATAGACCCGAGACGAATGGTTCACGAGACTATAGAACCGCGATCTGCGGCTATCGTTCATTCCTTTTCTGTCTGGAAGGAAGGCAAGGTTGACCCCTTAGACGATATGAGCTTCGAGGACATCGTCTCCAAGTATAAGCTGTTTTCGCCCTCACACAGACATTTCGAGGAATTCATCAGAGCAAAGTACCCTCAACTGGTACAGGAGGTACCAGGCAACGACCAATAACCCAGCCGCTCTATTCGGCGCCCCCGGCTCGCTCACACCTAAACCTCAACACGGCCTCTTTGATTGCCCTGTCTGGGTTGGGAGTGATAATGTTTTCCGGTATCACAATCTCGCAGTCAATAGGCTCGAGGTTCCCGCATGCCAACTCCGCTATCCTGTTCCACAGTACATTGTAAACGAATGTGGCATACGACACGACATCAGCCTCTTCCAATCCGTTCTCTCCGGTAAGTAGTCTTCCATCTACAAGACTGGTGTGGACTCTGCCGCTCGGGTAATCGAGAACGAAAACCAGCAGAACTGTGTTTCTTTCATTGATCAGGACGACTCGAACTATGCCATCCTTGAAGGCGTCGACGTGCATCGTCATTCTTTCCAGACCCTCTATCGGACCATCCGGCCACAGTCCGACGGATACGGCCAGGCCTTGCAGTTCATTGCAGTTCTCGGGAGTTTCGCCGCGTCTTAGCGCGTTCAAGGTCTCCTCGGGGAGGAGTGAGTCCCACGGGGCGAGGCGGTCTCTCGACCTGTATAACGATCTCGAATTGGGAACCTGTAGCTCCTCGGTGATGTACATGCTTGCAAGCCCTTCCATTATGACCAGATCTTCAGCAAGACGCCGGTTATCGGCAGGGATATCGGGGTCAACTATTTCACCCTCCAATGATGCATGAGCCACAGCGCACCGACCACTCTCAAAAAGATGGCGGCTAACGTCAAAGTTAGCTTCACGTAGACCAGCTACACGCTTTCCGGCATCACCTGTAAGCCTTTCAAGCGCTGCAGAAATCCATTTGACCTTCCTTGTTGTATTCGAAAACTGAGACTCGATGACCTTGTAGAAACTGAGAAATGCATAGCTATTATGCACATGGCGTAACCTCTTGCCCTCGCGCCAGAACGCAAGGGCCTTCCGGACATTCTCATGTTCAATGACGGGCATATGGTTGCAGCTGAAAGACTTAGATCCCGCGATACCGAGAGACGAATAGACAGTTCTGCCTCCATAAAGCATTGGATGACTCCCGTGAATGTACCCGGATGCGTAGACGTATCCACCCAGAAACCAACTCAGTATTGATGTAAAACGGTAAACTTTCGAAAGGGTTTCATCAATGTTGCCGTCGTTGCACCCGATCGTGATTCCTGGAGGAGAAGGCTTACCATTCCGTTCTGAACCTCGCAGAAAATATTCGTCCCCGGCGTAAGAGACGCAAACGTCCGATGAAGGCCACGGGATCGAGGATGCCACGCCTGCAGTAAGCCACCCCAGACGACTTCTCAGCTTCTGATCTACTTCATCACCGAAAGTGTGTTTCGCATAGGGGGTTAGCATGTCTGGCACCTGCCCGGTATTTTTTGTTGCTCAATAACAGAATGCTTGAACATCTCGGAAGTAGCGATAGATAGAGACAGCAGTAACAAGTTACCACCCAGTGTCCCGGCATGAAGAAATTTCTCCCAAGAATCCTTTATGCTTTTCATGATTTTATCCGTACTCAACTCGATCGTACCTGTGCAACAAAGGAAAGAGCAGCGTGCTATAGCTTTCCCGCCACTCAGCGGTGCACCGGGTCGTTATGCCGTCTTTGTCATCACTCGTTCCAGTTCCTTGCCGTACATGTCGGCAACTGTCGTATCTGCCCCAAACAGCGACAAGAGCTCGCCCAGCGAGATAATCATTGCAGTGCATGCGGTCGACAGGACATCAACGGTGCCCTCGTCAGTGGGGATGAACGTGATTTGTACTAGTCAAGAAAAGCGTTTACAACCACAAGCTCAATAGTTGAAGAGCCATGGTCTTCCGGTTAAGATTGTTTTACCACAAAACATTTTAACCAAAGGAGGAAGTACCATGACTCAAGCACAGTATATCATCAATCGGAAGTTAAATATCTTAGAACTTGGCCAGACACTCGGCAATATAACCGATGCATGCCGCAGGCTAGGCGTAAGCCGCCAACACTACTACGATATAAAGACGGCGATAATGGAAGAGGGTCTCGAAGGACTTCTTGAAAAATCCCGGTGCGCTCCCCGAATTGGCAACCGGGTGCCCTCTGTGGTCGAACAGGCCCTGCTGGATTATTCCCTGGAATATCCCACCCACGGCCAGACCCGGACCGCAAACGAGCTGAAGAAGAAAGGCATTGATATCAGTGCCGGCGGTGTCAGGAGCGTCTGGCTCAGGCATAATCTCCATTTAAAAAGCCTACGGCTTAACAGGCTGGAGAAATGGGCGGCAGACAATGTGAACATCCTTACTGAGTCCCAGGTCGAGGCCCTCGAGAATGCGAAGGAAGAGGAAAAGGTCCATGGTGAGATTGAGAGCCCTCACCCCGGGTTCCTCTTTGCCCAGGATACCTGCTATATCGGGTACATAAAAGGCATCGGCAAACTTTACCAGCAGACAGGGATAGATACGCACAGCAATATAGGGTTCGCCAAGGTCTATACGGAAAAGACCTCGCTGACAGCAGCGGACTTCTTAAACGACAGCGTGCTGCCGTTCTTTGACGAGCAGTGCATCAGGGTTCTGAGAATCTTGACCGATAACGGCCCTGAATACTGCGGTCGTCCCGAGAGCCACCCCTATCAGCTCTTTCTCCATCTCAACGATATCGAGCACACGAGGATCAAGGTCCGGCATCCGCAGACCAACGGCGCCGTTGAACGTCTCAACCAGACAGTCCAGGAGGAATTTTACAAGGTGGCTTTTCGCAGAAAGCTGTATCGATCCATAGAAGAGATCCAGACCGATCTGGATATATTTATGTCCTGGTACAACAATGACCGGACAAATCAGGGACGTTACTGCCAAGGGCGCACCCCGATGCAGACCTTTGTCGACGATCTGCCGTTGTATCAAAAATATGTTTACGAAAATGTGGATGAAATAATGGCCGTGTAGTATAAACAATCTTAACCGGAGGGCCGGTTGTCAACGCAAATACTGACTAGTGCACGTGATTGACTTGAGCTTTTCTTCATCGTCCAGCACAATATGTCGCTCCATGTCTCTGATGGTTGTGTGCACAGCCCAGCTTGTTTTTGCGTATGCAGTCAGGTACCAACTGTGAAGACCCGCTTTTATGGCAAAGTCTTCAGTCGAGAACTTCATTATTTTCTGCTCCTTCATCTTCTCGTCAAGCTCGTTCTGAATTCCCCGTATAACGTCGAGTCGGTCCTCGGACAGGGTGCTGTCTTTGTCTGCCAATAGCTTTCTTGCGACCCGTAGTTTTTCCCTTTCCCCGTCTATTACGTACGCTTCGAGGGCGGCATCGTCTTTTGCCGTAGCGCATAAGACAAACGTAGCCTCCAAGAGGGCTCTGAGCGTAACGCTGCCCGAAGGCGACATGCCGTGTGAAACCAGTATGTATGAAGCTTGAAATAGCTCCAGACATCGCGCAAATAAACATGCGATCAGGGTCTGTCGCAAACTGCCGCTGTCTATCGTTACGCTTCCAAGACTCTGGTAACAGTCAGCATTGATTCTCTCGGCCAATTCAAATAATGGCTTGTGCGTCCTTTTGGTTGCCTTGACCCAGGAGTGTATTTGCTGACCAATGAAGCCATGCGAATGGTAGGGGGCCATCACTTACTCCGTCTCATCTGGTATAACGAGGAGCTAAGCTGGAGTGACCAAGGGAGCCCGAAGAAAATATCTACCACGTCGTCTGCTCCATCGTCGCGTATATGGGGCGCACGATGTTCGTCAACACGTATGCCTGGTGCGCCTTGACTGCCTCCTGGAACTTGAACCAGTGGCTTTCTTTGTAGTTGTCCTTCCACACCCACCGCATCTCGGTCCCCGGCACTGTGTCCCCGCCACCGGATGTGTCCACCGTAGTGAAACCCACGGCCTCCTTGAACCAGGCATCCTCGTCGTACTTCGTGAACTCTCCCCCGATGAGGGCCTTATAGTTCCCGACGCGCTGGGACTTCGTGCTTGTGCTGTCCCCTATGGCATTGCCGAGATCGGCAAGGAGAGAGCTTCTCGCGTCATCGTCGACGGAGCGGCCCCGGTAGAGGTCAAAGAGGCACCCCGCCGCATCGAGGAAGCGCGGCTTGTTCTCAATCGAGGCGTGGCTCGGAACGAGGCGCTTGTCATGCCAGAGCTTGTTGGGTATGTCGGGGCTGTGCTTGGCATCGGCATGGCCCACGCTGGGTATAAGCTTCTCCAGGAGCCCCGCCATACCCTCTGTGCCAATATAAGTGAGACACTTTCCACCCAATAGTTTAGACTCTAAGGGCGGGAAGGAGAGAGCAAATTGGAAAATAAAGATACGACAGCGGCAGAAGGCAGCAAATCCGGTATCAGGGCAGTTCCTGATCCCGAAGTGCCCGAGAAGGCAATACGACGTAAGTTCACGGCGGCATATAAATCCCGTATCCTCAGAGAAGCAGAATTATGCACGCAACCGGGTCAGCTCGGTGCCCTGTTACGCCGTGAAGGACTCTATTATTCAAACATTGCAAAGTGGAGGCGTCAGGCCGAACAGGGTCTTATCCCGAAAAAGAGAGGACCTCAAAAACCCGATCCCGGTGTCCGTC
>JAQVWF010000056.1 GCA_028698615.1 Syntrophorhabdaceae bacterium | reverse complement strand
TCGCAGACACAGGAAGTGGGGGAAACCCGCAGATCTTAACGCAGCAAAGAAAGGCAGGAACAAGGAGGGAACCGACGGCCTATTGACAGATGAGGAAATCTTTATTGTTGACTTTGGTTAAACCGGATGTCCCATCATATACATATAAAACTCATCATGGGGAACACCAATATGTTTGCGAAGCGCCTCGATACTTGCGATCTGATTTGCTGAAAGACTCAGGTGAGGGGGCATCTTTCGTGCCCACTTGGGTTGGAAAAGTTTACTGAACATCACCTTCTATATCCTCCTGTCTAAAACACGGCATGTGGCTCTTGCCCAATCAAGCATCATGCTTCCTTCCTGTTCCATATGCCCCTATGTGTCCCCTATGGTTTCAACATCACTCTTCGGAAAAATACTTCCCCATCCGCCGACTCTTATGAAGAACGATTCCTTGTTCAACCAGTACCTTTTCAATCACCGATGTTAAATCCATAAGCGAGCGAAAAGGTTTAGGATTCCCCGGCACAATCCCATGTGCCGTGTTCGATCCTACCCGGACTACACCGCTTGACCATGCATGCTTAGGAAGGACCTTCCCCCTATCTGCGGCTATATCATTTGTCCAGAATCGTATTTTGACTTCAATCATCTTCTGTCCATATCTCGCCTCTTGAGCTTCGATGCCTTCCTTTGGTGACATTTCTCCCCCCTCTTTTTTATACGTCAAACATTCTGCCTTGGCCCCTTGTTCTTAAGCGCCAGCAATCTTTTCCCACTTGCTCGGCGATATCTTCTAAGACATGGAGAACGGTTTGATGTTCGGGGGTAATCCCATTTCTCAGTAATGGTAAAATATACAAAACGATCTCATCAAATGACGGATTTCTTTTTTCCCGTTCCGCTCTGCGTAAATAGCTTATCACGTAATAGCGTATCCTCAATTTGACATCGACGTGGGTTTTAAATTTTGTGTCATGGCGCAGAGTAAATCGTTCAGTTTCTTCATTGTAGTCAAAGTTATCACGCAATAAAGATGTCAAGTCGCTGTATTTTTCTTTGAGTAAGTGAAGGAAGCCAAGCTCTAAGCCCTTTATAATTAGCTCATCATTGATTTGTTCAAGGGTCGCTCCATGGTTTTTCGCAATAATACCCTCGATCGTCTGCATAATGATTTCAGCAATATCCATTCCTAAATTTGCTTTCATTATGGCTCTGGGATTTCGTACTTTCTGAAAATTTATGATTAACTGGCCCGATAATACGGTAAAGGGATGCTGGCGTTTTTTGAAGCTGGTCTGTCCATTCTTTTGAGGAACTGCACCTTTGTACTCAAATCCACAGCTCTCGGCTGTTTCTACGATTAGATGCCAGAATTCAGGGTCTTTGTGCGCATAAACAAATGATAGCCAGCGATCAAATTTCAGCACCCTATACATTTCTTTAATACTCTCAGCTATGAGCTCATTGTACTGATCTTTGCTCTTCTGCCTTTCGCCCCCTTCGATCGCCTCTTGTTCATAGTCCTGTTCCGTCACTTCTAGATCGAGCCAAGAATTCCACATAACCGAAAGATCAAGGTACGGAATTTTCTTTCCGTAAGGGGGATCAGTATAAATATAATCTACAGTTTCCTTGGGTATCCATTTTAACTCTGTCGCCGTACCTTTAAGAACCTGAATATTTTCAATTGTCGCGTCATTGATGAAAAACGCTATTTCCTTTTTTGCATCCATCACCTTTTTATATCGTGAAAAGAAATATTGCAGAGTATCTATCGAAGCGGGTTCTTTTGCAATTCGGTAACGGTAATAGCGAAAAATTGCGCTATCTCCTCTTCCCTCGCTCCTTCCCGCAGACGCATGATATGTGAGGTTAATCTTGTTAAGCAATCCCGAAAACATAAGAAGAAACGTTGCTCTAATGTTATCGTCGGTTTCCTTCTTTATTATGTATTTTAGCAATGCAAGTTCAGCCAATTGTTGATCAGTAAAAAGTTGTTCAATAGTGTCGACATCTGAAGCTTTTGGTAAGATCACCCCTTTCGGGTACGGGTATTTCGTCAACGCTTCAACTATTTTTCCCGGAGTATCAGGTTTCTTTTTCTCGTATTCCGATTTTACCCGAACAAAGGCATCATCTAATTCATGTTGTTTCACCGGTGTTATCAAGGATTGCACAACGAAGACTGCCATTGGATTAATATCAATGCTTATAGCCCTACGATTGTTCATCATGGCCTCAATAGGCGTTACTCCACTTCCACCGAAAGGGTCCAATACTAAATCGCCGGGCTTACTAAAATTCCTGATATACTCAGCAACCACATTCCAGGTCTGTTTTGTAAAGTAACCATGGACACCGAAGTGTCTCTTGCACTGCTGCTTTTTGACGGGGATCTCTTCAAGCAGTGGGCGATTTCTGTAATCAAATCCCTTTGGTTTTGCAGTCGCCGTGGTTCCATCATAGGTAAAGCTCTTGCCGACCTGAAAGCTACTGGGAGCCAGAAGCATCTTCAGTTTATCCCAGTAAAGATCCATTTCATCGATCCTCAATAGCAAAATCGGCTGTCCAGTTGAGTCCGTGCGATAAAGGGAAAACTCAAGACCGTTGCAAAGCGCGAAGTATGTACTCCTAATCTCTGGATGCGCCGCATAGCTGTAAACCTGTTCAATATTACCGGGGTCGGTTGCGCTCTCTTGCGGTGATTTTGCATCAAGTACCCATGCAAAATTATTAGCGACTTTAAGTGCGTAATCTGGAATTAGATGCACTGGCCTCTTCTTGCTGCCGACTTTGAGAAAAGGATGCTGAAGAGTCTTGCTTCGAACGATACTGTCCTGCGAATAGCCGAGGCGTTTCAGTATTGGTAAGATTATAATTTCCCTTACGCTGTCCTCTTTAAAATCAGGATCGCTGTCGATCCTTCGAAGGTCTACATTGTCAAATAACCGTTCGTTATCTACCATATATCATTCTCTGAATCTCAGCATCTGCCAATTTATCCGCTTTTTTGATAAAAGGATGTTCTCGTGGAACTTGAATCATACTGACATTCCGAAACACCAACATTCTCTTCCTTGCCTCCTGATTCAACTTCAATAAATGTGGTTGTTTTATTCTGAATTGTCGATTCATTTGTTTTGCAACCAATTGGCTATCTGAATGTATCTCGATATCGAGCGTGCAATATTTAGGAGCTATTTCTAATGCCTTTAATAAGGCACCATACTCCGCCTCATTATTCGTCTTTTCTCCAAGATATTCGCTGCATTCACATAGCGTTTTATCATTCCCATCAAGAATTACTACCCCACACGCTGCATGACCTGGATTTCCCTTCGAACATCCATCAATATAAATCTTAATTTTGTCTATATATTCTGACACTTGTAGACTAATAACATTAAGAAACCTTACTGTCAATTCTTAAGATTATTCCAATAACAATGAACGATTGATGACTTGATCTCCATCGAGTCATCAAAAGAATTCTGGATCTGGCAGGCCGCCGGGAGCGCTCCCGGTGCGAGGTGCTCCGGGATAACGGCTGTCAGGTACGGCTGCGGCAATTTCGACGGCGATGTCTGGAGAACTGACCCGGCCCGCAATACGACAAACGCCGCTACGATCTCGGCCTTTCTCACCGCCATCAACGTTGGCAACGCATACCGCACTGACGGCTTCGGGAATCCCATCACCGTGGGTCTCATAACCAGGGCAGATGGAACATCAGCGGGTTCCGCTCCGCCTGCCCCATCTCCGAAGTGGACGTGGTCGGCGGCGCTTCCTCCCTATGGAGGGACGGTGGGGGTGATGAGCGAGGGGAGGTGGGTCTATTCGCAGAGGGTGATCTATCCGCAGTGAAAAGGAGCGGCCGGTGAGGACCTTCTTGACGGAGACAGACACATGAGATACAATGGGTATATTTGCGATACAGGAGGTGGCGAAATGCCTGTCAGTCTTAGGATCCCGCCGAAAAAAGAAGAGATGATCAGGCGGGCGGCGAAGAAAGAGGGGAAAACAAAGACCGCCTTCATACTCGATGCTATCGATGAGAAGCTGGGTCTTGCGGCAGATCGCGAGCAGCTTATCAGGAAGGCGGCGGGGTGGTTGACCTCCGAAGAGGCCTCGGAACTGAGAGAGAACCTTCAGGTCTTTGAAGAGATCCGTGAAGGTGATTGGAAATGAAGCTTGTCCTCGATACGAACATCTATGTCGATTTCGGCCAGGGAAGGCAGGAAGTGGTAGATCTCATTGCAACGCGAGGCACAGAGATCCTTCTGCCCGTCATTGTCCTGGGAGAGCTGTTCTATGGTTTTCAGAAGGGAAGCAAGAGCAAGGAGAATGAGGCAAGGTTCCGGCGCTTCGTGACGAGTGTGGGTGTTTCGATAATAGATGTCGATGAAGAGGTTGCCCGGAAGTACTCGCTCGTGTATTCCGTACTCTCCGCGAAAGGAACCCCCATTCCGATAAACGATGTCTGGATAGCCGCCTGCTGCATGAGCGTCGGCGGCACTCTTCTCACTCGGGACCGGCACTTCGAACAGATTGAACAGATAGATAAGATGATCCTCTCATAGTAAAGGACATAAGCAACCGCAGCGGCCCCCCGTTCGTCAATTCAGATGTCAAGGAATTCCAGAGAAAGGTCCGCGAGGCATCCATCCTCCCGGCCGGCCGGTGCGCCGAGCCGGAAATGACAACCCAAACATGACCGGCCTCCGGATAATCAGCGTGCAGTCAAAAGGAGCGGTCAATAAGAAACATGCTGACCGGTCACGATTGTGAGCGAGTACGTCACTATGACCCATCGAGCGCCGATGTTCGTGATACCCTGTCGCTGGAAAGACGCTGCAACTATCTTAAGTAACGGGAGTCGATCATGAAAGCGAACTTCATTGAACGTTATGCCGGTATTGTCTTCGTTCTCATTCTATTGTCCTCGGTCCTTCCGTGCATTGTGAATGGAAAAAACCTGTTTACGAGTGTAGACGAGATAGCATGTTCCGATGTGGTGGCGAAGGTATTTACGAAGTGTCCTCCTGAGGACAACATTATTCCTTTGTCGGAATGCGCAAGGCAGCATTTCCTGTTTTTGAACAAAGCGACCGGCACATCGGTTGAAGTTGAATGTTCAGGGAAGAATGTGGCGCATTTCGGACCCGACGGTAGATCGATGGGCAATTATCTTGATGCCCTTGCTGTTTCCTGGGCCTGTGTTCGGGGTACGAAGGGATCATATCATCTATTGGTCACGTATCAGAGCGGAGGAACACAGGGAGAGTGGGTTGAAATATACTCACTTGAAGGTCGTCGTCTTGCGGGAGAGAGGGCTCGGTACGACCAGACGGATATCGAAAAGGACAGACAAATTGACAAATTCGAAGACACGTACCGCCATTTGGGATTACCCGCACAATGGCCGAGCGATGCTTTTAGGTACATACGACTTTTCAAGGTCAATCGAGACCGTTGAATAGAAACAGAAGGAGGTCAATTATGGGTGTGTATGATTCCCTCATGGCAGGGTGCGCCAAGAAAGGGTATGCCAGAGTAAAAGGTCATTCCCACTATAACGACCCGATAGACAATGCACCGGGAAGACCTGCCGGTAGGAGTCGAAGATGGGGAGATGCGTCCGCTGCAGTTCAGGAACAGGTGATAGAAGCCGTAGTCAGGTCAAGTCGGCAGCATGACCTCAGCGCAAGCGATACGGCGAGGGTCCTGGCGATTGTTCGGGCGGAGTCGGGATTCAACCCCGATGCCGCGTCAAATGAATCAGCCGCCGGTTTTGGGCAATTCCTGGATGGGACGAGAGGGGATTATGGGATTGCGAAAGAGGATATGTTTGACATATCGTCCAATGCCAGGGCAGTCGTAGAGTATTATGTGAAGTGCAGGAAGAAGGCGGAAAGCGAAGGTCTGGATGATGCTGGAAAAGATGCAAGAACCTATAAATACTACCACGATGGCTTATATTCCGATAACAAGGATTCCGGGGGTACCGCGGCCTTTAGCAAACCCGACGGTGTCGGTGAGTGGATCCATAAGATCGAAGACGCGCTGAATCCCAACTACGTTCCGGGAGTAGAGGAACAACCTGGCGGTGTCTCCAGGGAGCTCGCTGCGTCAGCTTCCCCTTTGTCGGGGAAGTTGGAATCCGAAGGGGAAGACGACGATCTCTGGTTCCGGCCGGGGATGAGCATGTGAGTGGTGCGGCGCAAACAAACCCCGTTTTCACTTGACATAGACGGCAGTGATTTTTTAACATAATTGCACTAATACCCAAGAGGAGTAACATAATGGACGAGATTACCAAAATTGCTATTGAAGACTTCGAGAAGAAACCGGATGGTTCCTGGGTTTGTGTCAAAAATTCAGATGTGCAAAGTAAGACTGGAAAGGTAGTCAGAGTAACGCCTGGCCTGACTTTTAAAAAGGGCGGCAAACTCTCGGGCCTTGACATTGCAGAAGCACTTGACAAAGTTAGCGTGAAATAAGAAACTCGAACGCTTTAAATTCCAGGGTGCTGGGCGAGAGTTGTCTACCGAGCGAGGGAGGGGCCATTCTCGCCTCAGCCATCTATAATCTCCAAAATACTGTTATCTTGTGGTATGGAATCTCAAGAACAATGTTTCAGATGTGCGATTGCCAGTTGAAACATTGCCTGCCCGTGGAGAATACCCATCGTCTGGACCACACATGGATCACGAGTTATCTGCATCCTTGCGGATGCGTATGAGCATTTTGAGGTGGGTGCCTTTGCCGACCTCGGAGATGATGCGGAAGGTGTCCGAGAAGTGCTTCATATTGGATAGCCCCATGCCGGCCCCGAAACCCATGCTCCGAATCTTGTCCGTGGCGGTGGAATAGCCTTCCTTCATGGCCAATCCGATATCGCTTATGCCCTGGCCCTCGTCTGTTGCTTCGATTATCACAAAGTTGGGTTTCACCCGGAGCACTATCGTGCCCCGGTCCGCGTAGGAGCAGATATTCATCTCCGCCTCGTAGGTGACGACGGAGGCCCTCCGTATGGTCTCCTTGGGGAGACCCATGCCCGTCAGGATCGTTTTGACCTGGCCGGAGACGCGTCCCGCATATTCAAACCCTGCTGCTACGAGAAATGATTTTTTATAGACTAATGTCTCACGAGAGGTCACGTTTCTTGCCGACCTTTTCTATGCAGCCACGGATTCCTTTGGCATAGAGACGGCCGACGGCTTCGAAGAGGATAAACTTTGTTGACAAAAGGGGTATTCGTAATTCCTCCGCAAGCTGGATCGTTTCCGGTAAAGGGCGCTTTCCGCGCACCAATATGATGGCTGCGATATCAAGAACATCGGATGTACGGATAATCTGAGGATTCGTGAGGCCGGTGAGCAAGAGACTTCCCGGCTTGGCGAAAGCCAGGACGTCACTCATCAGGTCGGCGCCAAAGGCAGTTTCTACCTCCATTTCCAACTGATCGTTACCTATGAAAACTTCGGCATCCAGGATGTCTTTCACTTGTTGTAGCGTCACCGTGCTCTCCTTTCAACTAAGGATATGTTAAAAATGTGCATCTAATCAACCTCAAATTTCAAAATACAATGTGAGAACATTACTCATTCCGGGGCGCACCCGGAATTATCAGTACTCTTCACTTTCGGCCAGGGATACCCCGATTCCGATGAATGACGTGTGGGTAGCTGCCTGCGGTATGAGTGTCGATGGCACTCTCCTGACGGGGGTCCTAATTTGGAGAATGTTGAACAGATAGATGGGATAATCCTGGTTTGACAGCGACAAAGACATCTATACGGTCGGGCCCTGAATCGGCCAATTGAATCGCTAATCGGCCGTTTGACAGTGTACTCCCATTTCCTTGCATACCCGCATTATTCCTTTAAGAACGATCGAAGTGCCCGATTTGCCTGAGGTCGTGGAGGCCACAAGAAGCTGGCTAACCCGTTTTGAGACGGGGGTTACCTGCATGCCCACGGCGAGGGTGCCGTCGATGAATTCAATGCTGAGAGCTTTATCATCTTTCTTGCTGATCCTGATATCCTTGTTGGCCTGCAGTATTCTTATGGCGGTGCCGTACACCTTGTCGGCGGGGGCTTCCAGGAGGACTGTGGCGACATCGTATCCGGGCTGCGGGTCCATTGACTGACCTGCGGACTGTGAGGGCTGCGGGCTCGTGGCTTCACTGGTCAACTGCTTGACCTTCCCCAGGGCTTTTCTTCCCAAAAAGACCCACTGTGCGCTTGCCGCGCCTGAAAGGAATATGAAGATTGCCAGAAAGACGGCGATGGTTCTTATTATATGGCTCATCCCGGTTGTGCCTCCTTGATCTTTTGCTCATTATCTATTCAAACGCGAACTTATACAAGTGGTTTTTACTTTATGGTAGAATTGTGGAACTCAAAAGCCGGGATCGGGTAAAGGTGCCGATGATGGTCGGTTCCCGGATAAAGGGTCCGGCGTGAGAGGCCGATGGAGCTGAATTGAACATACCTCTTCCTACTATCGAAGGCGTGGGGCCGAGCTGTCTCAGGCTGTCCTGCGGACCTCAGACAAACATCATCGAGTACCTCAAGGAACGATTTCCAAAGATTCCATCGTCAATATGGATCTCACGGATGAACAAGGGGCGGGTCGTCGATGAAAATGGGATTCCCTTAAGACCGGACAGTCCCTGCCGCAAGGGAGGCTATGTCTTTTACTACCGTGAGCTGGAAGAGGAAGCCCAGATTCCCTTCGAAGCAAGCATCCTTTACCGGGATGACGATATCCTCGTGACCGACAAGCCCCATTTCCTGCCCGTCGTGCCTTCCGGCAGATTTCTCCATGAGACCCTTCTTGTTCGGCTGAAGAAGATGCTCTCTCTTGAAGACCTCGTGCCCATCCATCGTATCGACAGGGAGACTGCCGGAGTGGTGATATTCTCCCATAATCCGTCAACCCGAGGGGACTACGCGTCACTCTTCCAGAAGCAGAAAGTGGAAAAGGTATATGAAGCACTGGCGCCGGCCCTCCCGAACGAGGACTTTCCCATTATCCGTCGCAGTTGCCTTGCGGAGGGGAAGCCGTTTTTCCGGATGCAGGAGATCGATGGGGCCCCAAACTCGGAGACCCGCATCGAGATTTTTGAGAGGAGAGGGGGCGTGGCCCTTTACCGGTTGATCCCCCTGACGGGAAGAAAACACCAGCTCCGGGTGCATTGTGCGGCGCTGGGGATTCCGATAGTCAACGACAGGCTCTACCCGGATGTGCAGCCCGCGGGAGAGGACGATTTTTCTATTCCCCTCAAGCTGCTGGCGAGGTCCGTCTCCTTTCCGGACCCCCTGACGGGCCGCCATCGATATTTTGAGAGCAAAAGAGAGCTGTCTTGATATGCGAGGTGATCATCCATGAATGAACATCTGGAAATCGCAAAAAAGCAATTCGAGAAAGATCGATATGCCGGATCGATGGGCATCGTCCTCGACGAGCTTACAGACAACACGATTCGCATGCACATGCGTCTCAGGGGGGACATGTTGAATTTCTATGACCGGCCTCATGGAGCGGTCATATACTCCCTTGCCGATGCCGCTTTCTCGGTCCTGGGGAACAATAAGAACAACATTTCCGTCGCTCTCGATTGTTCCATTACCTACCACGCAAGCCCCGATGCGAAAGCAATGCTTATCGTGGAAGGTGAGATGCTCTCGATGAACAGGCGGACGGCTGCTTTCATTTTCAACGTGTATGTCGATGACGGCGGCATGCGTACCCCGATTGCCACCATGAAAAGCGTGTCGTACCGGACGGGCAGACCGATCGACCCCGATATCGCTCAGTAAAAAAAACTGGAAAAGAGATCAACCTCCCTTTTCCAGCTGTATCGCTTCAACCCGTACCCTTGCCAGCCCTTTGTTGTAGAATCCCAGCTTCTTTGCAGCGCCGGCGGACACGTCGATTATCCTTTGACCTGATGAAGGGTTCTTGTCGCTGGGGAATGGCCCCCTATCGTTGACCCTTACGATGACGGAGCGGTTGTTCTCAAGGTTCGTGACCTTCACGTGCGTCGGGAGGGGCAGGTACTTGTGCGCTGCCGTCATCTGTTTCGGGTCGAAGACCTCGCCGTTCGCGGTCATGCGGGACGCGTTGTAACGCAGGGTCTCGTAGCCGTACCATGAGGCTGTTCCGGTTTCCTCGTAGGATTTCGCCTGCTCCACGGACATGGGATAATATCTCTTTCCCTTGACCGTGTAAGGGGCTGTCCTTACCCGGCCCTTGCGGATGGCCTCCCTGGGCGGCATATCGTCGATGTCTTCGATGTCTTCATTTGCAAAGGCCCAGTCCAGAGGCGCCTTCGTCACTTTGAAGGTATATTTTCCGATGGTGTAGACGATCTTCGTCGTCCCCGCGGTGAGTTCGTAGGTACCTTTTACGGCATAGTAGCCACCCTTTATGGCGCCGCTGACGACGTAATAGGGTGCCTTGACCACCGAGCAGTCGACAAGAAAAAGGGAGGCGGGAAGGATGAGAAGAACGAGAATCCCATATCGCCTGATCGAAGATCGCACTCTTCTGTTAAGGGAACGCATCGGGATCATGTTTGCAGACAGACTACCACATCGAGACAATTATTAGAACAGGCAGGAACCTTTTTTGATGGGATTTGTTTATTCGTAACAGAAATGGCTTTTTCATCCCAAATTTGCTTAAATGTAATGTCTGAAAAGCAGTGCAGGACGGAAGGTCTGAAACGTCATATATCCCATTGAACTCATGCAAGGAGAGGCGATGAACCACCAGTGCAATGTGTACAGATCTGACAGGCTTGGAACAGCGGGGTTTTATATTTTGGTCGCTTTCTGTGTTGGGCTTCTTGCCGTGATGATCCCCGCCGTGACCTTTGCCGAAAGACCCCAGCCGAGCGATATCCGGAAGGATCAGGGATATCCGTCGCCGGATACGAAAGGAACGAAAACTGAGGTTCCTACCGCCGATGATTGGAAGAAGTTCGGCGAAAAACTCAGATCGAAAGCCCCCGCGGACGAGCTTCAAAGGGCGCGTTTCATCGCCGCGGAAGTGGCGAAGGAACTTGACAGAAAGGGCCTCACCGCCAACACGTCTCTCCTTGGCCGCATAGGTGCGTCGCTCAAATACGGCAACAGCGAGGCGGCGACATGCGGCTATTTGAACGACGCCTTTACGGAAAGTCTCAAGGGGGCCGGGTTCGATGCCGGCCAGATACATTCCGTCGTGGGATACAAGGACGGCTGGCAGGCATTGAACAGGGGATACATCTTCGATGTGAACATCAACCACGTCGCGCCTGTTGTTGTTATCGACGGCGTCCCGTATTCTTTCGACCTCTGGTCGCATGGAGGCTCCGAGGGAAATTTTAAAAATTTCGACAACAGCGCCTGGAACGGTATAAAAACGGAAAGCTGGGGCGAGTTGATGCGGAAGCATCAGGGCTATAACACGTTTTCCTCCGATGAGGGGATAACGAAGAAAGACCTTGGAGAGGCGAACAGGGAGCTTGTAGAAAAGACAAAAGCCAATTTGAAAGCAATGAAGATCGAGGTAAAGGACGGGTACGGGAAACCTGTCAGCGGGGCACGTGTCACGCTGACAGACGAGACCAGGTATAGCGGGACCACGGGAGCGGACGGTACTGTCACGGCAAAAGGCGTCAAACCCGCGAAATACGCCATTCGGGTAACGGCGGAAGGTTACCTGAGTTTTTCGGACACCGCAGAGCTTGCACCGATAAGGGAGGACAGATACACAGTGACGCTGGAGCCCATCCTGAGCACCGTCGTCATCGCGGTGAGGTCCGGTTCCATCCCCGTTGCCGATGCGAAGGTCCGCATGTCTTCCCGGTCCCCGGAGACGACGGGTGAAGCAGGAGACGCCCTTTTCGACACGGTCCCTCCCGGGACGTACACCTTCTCCGCGGAGGCGGCGGGCTTTGCTGGAGAGACGCGGAAGGTCGCCGTGAAGCCCAAGGACGAGAAGAGTGCTGAAACGCCTGTTCGCGTCAATTTCAATCTCAAACCACGGATAACGGTCAGGATCGACGGCGCAGGCCAGGCGTTCACGGGCGACGTCGTCGAACTTGAAGCCGAAGTGGAGGCCGCGGAATCGATCAAGCCCGCCCTCAAGTACGCATGGCGTCTTGCAGGCGACAATACGGTGCTCGCCTCCGCCGCAAAATTCAAAAGGACCCTTGTTCACCCGGGGACGTACGTCGTAAGCCTTGTGGTCTATGTGCATCGCCCCGACACCGGGAACGTGCTTCTTGGGGACGCCGCTCACAGGATCGTTGCACAAGAGCGCAGGATCAGCGTGAGCTTAGGCGGGCCCGGCGAAAGCAAGGTGGGCGAGGACGCGACCTTCAGGGCGCAGATAAAAGAGCTCAGTAAAAACGATAAAGAGGCGACCTACACCTTTGGCTGGTCGATAAACGGCGCAAAGTTCGGGGGCAACAGCGAAACGCAGTCCTTGAAGGTGGCCCGGGCCGGCAGGAACGTTGTCCGTGTTGTTGTCTGGCAGGCCGTAGGCGGCAAGTGGCAGAGGGCAGGGGACGCGTCCCATGTTTTTGTTGCCGCCGGTCCGGATCCCGCAAAAGGGTCCATATCGGTCAGCGGGCCTTCATCGGTCGAAGTGGGGGACAGGGTCGAACTCAATGCCAGCGTCGGTGATACGAATGTGCCGTCATCCGCACTTTTCTACAGTTGGGTGGTCAACGGCAGGAGGTACAACTACAGGGACTCCATTGCCTTGCCGACAAGCGCGCCCGGCACATATCATGTCACCGCGGAACTGTGGATGAGGTATCAGCCGAAGCCGGTCAAGCTTGCGCAGGCCTTTCACAGCGTGACGGTTGTCAAGAAAGGGGACAAGCCCGACCCACTTGGCGACCTCATATCATCGATCCTGGTCGGAAGCAACAAACCGGGCACATCCGCAGGGACGGCCCCGACCAAACAACCGGACACGAAGGTCCCCATGGGCAGGGCCTACACGGCCGCGAATCTTCCTGCAAAGCCGTTCTCGCTGAACGGGACATGGAACGCGGCCGATTCCAAGGGCCGGTTCAACGGAAAGATGAATCTCAGCCAATCCGGCTCGAGCGTCAGCGGCACTATGCAAACTCCCGGTGGCGGAATCCCGGTTTCCGGCTCGATATCAGGCAAGACCATTTCTGTTATTCTGACTTTCGGGAGCCCCGCTGTCATTAACCAGTACCTGCAGGACATGAGGCTGTCGCAGGCGGTGGGGTCCATCACGGCCAAGGCCACCTTCACCATTGGATCGAATAACAATGAGCTTCAGGGGACCCTCTACCCCTTTCATGTCCAGTGGAATGACGACGGGAAGACAATAACACTGAAGCGAAAATGGCAGGGAGGTGAAACCCACCCCGGAAACCCGCCGCGCTCCTTTACATTAAGGCGATGAGGAGGGAGACCATGGCTGGCAGGAAACCGACACATCCCGAAAGGTCCTTTTGGAGGATGTGACGAAGAGTAGAGATAACGGATGACCGTTAAAACAGGCTTGCTTTAGGCGTAGGCGTCCCTGCTCGGAGAATAAATGAAATTGCAAAAGGAGCATCTCAGTTGATACTGCCTTGAGGCTGGCAAGATTTTTCGGGGTGTCGGCAGAGTTCTGGTTGGGTCTGCAGGCCCAACATGACCTTAATATAACAGCCGAGGCCTCGGGGAGAAAGATTGGAACGGGAAGTCAAAACAATACGCTGGCACATAAAAACTCCTGGGATGCGCCCGCGGCTTCCTTCCTG
>JAQVWF010000055.1 GCA_028698615.1 Syntrophorhabdaceae bacterium | reverse complement strand
CCGTTGAGCTTGTCACCCCCATCGCACTGGAAAAGGAACTCCGTTTCGCCATCCGTGAGGGCGGCAAGACAGTCGGTGCCGGCGTCGTCACCGAGATAATTGAATAAAGGGGAATTACAATGCGGCAGAGAATCAGGATATGCCTGAAAGCATTTGATCACAGATTGCTCGACCAGTCTGTGAAAGAGATTGTCGACGCGGCGAAGAAGACAGGGGCGCAGGTGATTGGTCCAGTACCGCTACCGACAAGGATACAGAAGTTCACAGTCTTGAGATCTCCGCACATCGATAAGAAGTCACGGGAACAGTTTGAGATCCGTACACATAAACGGTTGATGGACATCGTCGATCCCACACAGCAAACGGTTGATGCCCTTATGAAGCTGGAACTCGCGGCCGGAGTCGATGTGGAGATCAAATCTTAGGAGCAGGTTATGGCAGTCACAGACATACTGAACATAGAGGGTGCAAAGGTTGGGGAAGTTGAAATAAAGGACGAGATCTTCAACTGCGAGGTCAAAGAGCATCTTATCCATGATGTTGTGAAGATGCAGCTTGCACGACGCAGAAGAGGGACTGCGAAGACAAAGGGCCGGACAGAAGTCTCCGGCGGCGGTCGCAAGCCCTATAAACAGAAGGGTACAGGGCAGGCCCGGCGCGGTTCGTCCCGTTCGCCCGTGATGGTAGGCGGCGGTGTAACCTTCGGGCCTCAGCCGAGGGATTATAGCTACACGGTCCCCAGGAAGGTGAGGAGAAGCGCATTGAGGTCGGCCCTTACCGTCAGACATACCGCTTCGAACATGAAGGTTCTCGATAAACTTGAGTTGGCCGACATCAGCACGAAGACATTTTTCGGGATCGTCAAGACATTGAGCCTGACCAAGCCTTTGTTCATCATCGACCAGAAGGATGAGACAGTCGAGAAATCAGCGCGGAACATTCCTTACGTGAAGGTGCTGAGGGTGGAAGGCCTGAACGTTTATGATATTATCCGCCACGAGCAGCTCATCATGACCGTTGAGGCGCTGAAAAAAGTTGAAGAGGTGCTTGCATCATGAACGAATACGATATCATCCTGCGGCCCATCATTACAGAGAAAAGCACGCTGGTGAAGGAGACTGGGAACCAGTACGTCTTCGAAGTCCAGCGAAGCGCAAATAAAATAGAGATCAGAAAGGCCGTGGAGAAGCTCTTCAAGGTCAAGGTTCTCGATGTCCATGTGTCGAACATGGAAGGAAAGAAGAAACGTCTCGGACGCTACGCAGGCAAGCGGTCAGATTGGAAGAAAGCCATTGTGAAGCTGAGTCCGAAGGACAAAATCACGATTTTTGAGGGTGCGTAAAATGGGCGTGAAAGAATTTAAGCCAACTTCCGCCGGCAGGCGTTTTATGAGTGGACTTACCTTTGATGAGATCTCGAAGGACAAGCCTGAAAAATCCCTGCTGAAACCGATCAAAAAAACGGGCGGACGGAATCACAGCGGAAAGATAACGACGAGGCATATTGGCGGCGGGCACAAACGGCGGCTGCGTATCGTCGATTTCAAGCGGACCAAATTTGAGATCCTGGGAAAGGTTGCGGGGATTGAATACGATCCGAATCGTTCGGCGAATATCGCCCTTATCCATTATATAGATGGTGAGAAACGTTACATCCTGGCGCCGCTGGGAGTCAAGGACGGCGACACGGTGATCGCCAGCATGAAACCGGACACGGAGATCAAGGAAGGCAATGCTCTTCCGTTGAAGTTCATTCCCCTGGGAACATTCGTCCATAACATCGAGATGAAGCCCGGCAAAGGCGGACAGCTTGCACGGAGCGCGGGAAGCTACGCGCAGATAGTGGCGAAAGAGGGCGAGTACGGACACCTGCGGCTTCCTTCGGGCGGTGTGCGGCTGGTTAATCTTTCCTGCATGGCTACGATCGGCCAGGTTGGAAATATCGATCACGAGAATATCACCGTCGGAAAGGCGGGCAAGCCGCGCTGGCTTGGTGTCAGACCAACTGTCCGCGGTACCGCGATGAACCCCGTTGACCATCCTCTCGGGGGCGGTGAGGGCAGGTCAAAAGGCGGCAGGCATCCCTGTTCACCCTGGGGCCAGCTGGCCAAGGGTAAGAAAACCCGTAAAAACAAACGGACAGATAAGTTTATCATTAAACTGAGAGGTTAGGAGGTTCTTGTGGCACGTTCCGTCAAGAAAGGGCCATTTTTAGAGGACAAGTTGGCGAAGAAGGTCGACGAGGCGAGGGAGATCAAGGGTTCTAAAGTGATCAAGACATGGTCGCGGCGGTCCACGATCACCCCCGATTTTGTGGGGCTTACCTTCGCGGTTCACAACGGCAAGAAGTTCATACCGGTTTTCGTGACTGAAGAAATGGTTGGCCACAAGCTGGGTGAGTTCTCACCGACACGGACTTTCCACAGTCATTCCGGCGATAGAAAGTCGAAAGTGGCGAAGAAAAAGGATTAATGCAATGGAAATCACGGCGAAAACTCGAATGATTCGTGTATCACCCCGGAAGGTGCGCATCGTCGCTGACCTGATCAGGCAAAAGAACGTCAACGATGCTTCAGGGCTTTTAACTTATATGCCGCAGAAGGGCGCCTTCATATTGAAGAAGCTTCTCGACAGCGCGATAGCCAATGCCCGGCAAAAGAAATACGTCGACATCGATAACCTGTACATCAAGACTATCATGGTGGACGGCGGCCCCGTCCTGAAGCGCTTCATGCCTCGGGCGATGGGGCGCGCAACGAAAATACGCAAGAGATTAAGCCATATAACGCTCATCCTGGATGAAGCATAGACTTGGAGGATAAATGGGTCAGAAGGTAAACCCCTTCGGTTTCAGGCTCGGGGTCATCAAGACTTGGGATTCTAAATGGTTCGCGTCGCGCAACTACGCGAAGTTTCTTCACGAGGACCTGATCATCAAGAAGTTTCTGAAAAAGAAACTCTATCAGGCCGGCATCTCGAAGATTGAGATAGAGCGTGCTGCAAACAAGGACAAACGTGCGAAGATAAACATCCATACATCGAGACCGGGTCTCGTGATAGGACGCAAGGGCGCCGAGGTTGAAAACCTGAAGCGCGAATTGCAGCGGATCACGGACAAAGAGGTGATCCTCAACATCACCGAGGTGAAACGGCCTGAGACGGATGCGCAGCTTGTTGCTGAAAACGTGGCGTTGCAGATCGAGCGCAGGGTTTCATTCAGACGGGCTATGAAGAAGAACGTCCAGCAGGCGCTGAAGTTCGGTGCCAAGGGCATAAAGGCAATGTGCGCCGGCAGGCTTGGCGGCGCAGAGATGGCGCGGACCGAATGGTATCGTGAAGGCAGGGTGCCCCTGCAGACCATTCGGGCCGATATCGACTATGGCTGTGCAGTCGCGTCCACAAAGTATGGCGTGATTGGTATAAAGGTTTGGATATTTAAAGGAGAAGTATTTCAGGAGGCTCGGTAATGCTTGCACCAAAAAGGGTAAGATATAGAAAAGTTATGAAAGGTACCCTTAAGGGCGTCGCGCATCGGGGGAACGTGGTCAGCTTCGGCGACTTCGGGCTCCAGGCCACGGAAGGCGGATGGATCACATCCCGGCAGATCGAAGCGGCCCGTATCGCCCTTACGAGATATGTCAAGAGGACAGGCAAGGTCTGGATCAGGATATTTCCCGATAAGCCCATAACGAAGAAACCTGCGGAGACAAGGATGGGCAAGGGAAAAGGACCGAATGAAGGTTGGGTTGCCGTCGTGAAGCCTGGCAGGGTCTTATACGAGATCACCGGTGTTCCCGAAGAGAAGGCGCGCGAGGCCCTCAGAATTGCTTCCTTCAAGCTCCCTATCGGTACCAAGTTCATTGCACGAAGTGAGGAACAATGAAAGCGAAAGAACTGAAGGAACTGACGAAAGAGGAGCTGGAAAGAAGGAAGAAGGATCTCAAGGAAGAGTTGTTCAACCTGAGATTTCAGCATTCTACGGGGCAGCTTGAGAATACGGCACGAATGAATACGCTGAAGAAGGACGTCGCCAGGATAGAAACCGTCTTGAGCGAGAAGGAATAAAGGCTTAAAGAGGTTCCCATGGAAGCGAAACGTGAAATAAACAAGAGAAAGATGGTCGGCAGGGTCATCAAGGACAAGATGGACAAAACGGTTGTTGTAGAGGTCGAGAAGTTCCTCAAACACCCGAAGTACCACAAGTTTATTAAGAGGAAACTGAGATACAAAGCACACGACGAGAATAATTCCAGCAAGACGGGTGACCGGGTCTTGATTGTCGAGACGAGGCCTCTGAGCAAGGACAAGCGCTGGCTCGTGAAAGAGGTTGTCAGGCACGAGGAACTTTTCTTGGTCAAGAACGAGGTGGCGCATGATTCAGGAGAGATCTAAACTCGAGGTGGCCGACAATTCCGGTGCGAAGAAGCTCGGGTGCATCAAGGTGCTCGGCGGGTCAAGAAAACGCTATGGAACAGTGGGGGACATCATAGTAGCATCCGTGAAAGAGGTGATTCCCAACTCGAAGGTGAAAAAAGGCGAGGTGGTCAAGGCCGTTATCGTCAGGACAAAGAAGGAGATACGCAGGAATGATGGTTCCTACGTGAAGTTCGACGACAATTCTGCGGTCATCATAAATCAGTATAACGAGCCGGTGGGTACGCGCATCTTTGGACCCGTGGCGAGAGAGCTCCGGGCCAAAAGATTCATGAAGATCGTGTCCCTGGCGCCCGAGGTTGTGTGAGGTAATCATGGAAAAGGTTTATCACGTAAAGAAGAATGACCTGGTAATGGTGACGACCGGAAAGGACAAGGGAAAGACCGGGAAGGTCCTCAGGATCAACTACAAGAAGGACCGGCTGATCGTCGAGAAAGTCAACATGGTGAAGAAGCACGTGAAACCGAGCCAGAAGGCGAAGGGCGGCATCATGGAAATGGAGAGCTCGATCCATGTTTCAAACGTCATGATCTACTGCGAGAAATGTTCAAAGCCCGTCCGTACAGGAAAAAAGATCCTTGAAGACGGCAAGAAGGTGCGTTTCTGCAAGAAGTGCGACGAGGTCATCGATAAGTAAGCGGGAGGCGGTCGTTGAATACTTATAGAGAGTTTTACGAAAAGGAAGTGAAATCGGCTCTTGTGAGACGGTTTCAGTATGAGAATATCATGGAAGTGCCCAAGATCGTAAAGATCACCGTGAATATCGGTCTCGGCGAGGCGCTGCAGAATATCAAGGCCCTCGATGCAGCTTCGGGCGATGTCAAGCTGATCACCGGTCAGAAACCGGTCATCACGAAGGCGAAGAAATCCATCGCTTCTTTCAAGCTCCGCGAAGGGATGTCCGTGGGTTGTATGGTGACTCTGCGCAGGGAGAGGATGTATGAATTCTATCGCAAGCTGGTGACCATCGTACTTCCCAGGGTGAGAGACTTCAAGGGGGTCTCCCCTAAGTCCTTCGATGGCCGGGGTAATTACACCCTTGGATTGAAAGAGCAGATCATTTTCCCCGAGATCGAGTACGACAAGATCGACAAGACCAGGGGAATGAACATAACGATTACAACAACGGCGAAGACGGATGAAGAAGGCCATGAGCTTTTGAAACTCATGGGTATGCCTTTCAGGCGTTGACGGAGGAGTGCATGGCAAGAAAAGCAATGATAGAAAAGACGAAGAGGGCGCCGAAGTTCAAGGTGCGCGTGCGTAACAGATGCGCTGTCTGCGGCAGGCCGAGAGCCTTTATCAGGAAGTTCCAGATGTGCAGGGTCTGCTTTAGGTCCTATTCCCTGAGGGGCGAGGTCCCCGGCGTTTTAAAATCAAGCTGGTGAGGTGGTAAAATGGGTATGGTTGATCCAATAGCAGACATGATGACGAGAATCCGCAACGCCATCACGGCGCGTCATGAAACGGTAGACATTCCGTATTCAAACATCAAATTCTCCATTTCCAAGATTCTCAAGGAAGAAGGTTATGTGAGAAACTATAAGACTTTTGTTGATGAAGGCAGGAAGAAGTTCCTCAAGGTCTACATCAGCTACGATGAGAACTCCAGCAGCGTCATTACCGGTCTCAAGACGATCAGCAAACCGGGAAGGCGCGTCTATGCGAAGGTCTCCGAGATGCCGAAGCTCCGCAACAGGACGGGCATCGTTGTTATCTCCACGTCGAAGGGTCTTATGACGGACAGGAATGCGATGAAGAACAAGGTTGGGGGCGAGCCCCTCCTCGTGGTCTGGTGAGGTATAAGGTATGTCGAGGATAGGGAAAAAACCAATAATACTCCCGCAGGGAACTAAACTGGAACTTAAAGAGGGCGAGGTTTTCGTGACTGGCCCCAAGGGTTCACTGAAAAGGCCGTTCCTGAAAGGATTGACGCTGGGCATCGACGGCAGCATCGTAACGGTGTCCCGCGAAAGCGAAGAAAAGACCATCAGAGGCTACCATGGGCTGATGAGGACACTCATTGCCAACATGGTGGACGGAGTGTCGAAGGGATTCGAGAAGAAGCTTGAGATCATCGGGATAGGGTATCGGGCGGAGTTCCAGCCCGGCAGCTTTACCTTCTATCTCGGTTATTCACATCCCATCGTCTTTACCCTTCCGGAAGGCATCACCGGCGGGCTTGAAAAACAGACGCAGGTTTCGATCCAGGGGATAGACAAAGAACTGGTGGGACAGGTAGCCGCAAAGATACGCGCCTTGAGAAAACCCGATGCTTATAAGAACAAGGGCATCAAGTACGCCGATGAAGTCCTGAGAAAGAAAGCAGGCAAGAGCGGGAAATAAGGAGTAGCGGTATGCACAGAAAGGACAAAGTCGAAGCCCGGCAGAGACGTAAACGGAGAATAAGGAAGAAGATCCAGGGCACCCAGAATAAACCGAGACTTACGGTGTTCAAGAGTATCAAGCAGATCTATGCACAGCTGGTGGACGATACCCAGCAGCGGGTCCTCACCGGGGTTTCAACGCTCAATAAAGAAGTGCAGGCCGGGTTGAAGAGCGGCGGCAACAGTGATGCCGCAAAAAAGGTCGGTGAAGCGATCGGCAAGAAGGCCCTTGGGCTTGGTATCACCGAGGTCGTTTTCGATCGCAATGGCTTCAAGTACCACGGAAGGATCAAGGCACTCGCCGACGGAGCGCGTGAAGCCGGGCTAAAATTTTAACGGGAGGTTGTGTTGGTTGAAAGAAAGCGAATAGACGCAGGCGATCTCGAGTTGCAGGACAGGCTTGTTTACATTAACCGTGTCGCGAAGGTTGTCAAGGGTGGCCGCAGGTTCTCTTTCAGTGCCATTGTTGTTGTCGGCGACGGTAATGGAAAGGTCGGTTTCGGACTGGGCAAGGCCAACGAAGTCCCTGATGCAATACGAAAAGCCGTTGAAAGGGCGAAAAAGAGCCTTATAGAAGTTCCCGTGGACAAAGGGACCATCCCTCACGAGATCATGGCAAAGTTCGGAACGAGCCAGGTGTTCATGAAACCTGCACGGGAAGGCACCGGCGTTATCGCCGGCCGCGCCGTCCGGGCCGTGGTCGAGGTGGCGGGGATCACGAATATCCTTACGAAGTGTTATGGCTCCAGGAACTATCATAATGTGGTGAAGGCAACGATCAGAGGCCTTTCCCTGTTGAAGTCGCCCGAAGTGGCATTGAGACAGAGAGGCAAATTGAAAGTCGAGGAGGGGTAGGATGAGCCACCTCAAAATAAAATGGACGAAGAGCTTCATCGGGTGTCCCGAGGACCAGAGGGCCACGGTCAGGAGCCTCGGTTTCAAAAGGCTGTACCAGGAAAAGACGGTCAAGAACACGCCGGAGATCAGAGGTATGGTAAAAAAGGTGATTCACCTTGTTACAGTATTGGAGGACGCTCGTTGAAACTATCAGATCTTAAACCAGTCCCTGGATCAAAGAAGAGCCGCAAGCGCGTCGGCCGGGGAACCGGATCGGGGCTCGGAACAACCGCGGGTTATGGCAACAAGGGCCAGCGGGCAACGAGCGGCGGAACGAAGGGAAAGAGCTTTGAGGGCGGGCAGTTGCCGCTTACCAGACGGATTCCCAAGAGAGGCTTCAAGAATCCCTTTCGCAAGGAATACTGCGTCATCAATATCGGCGACCTCGAGGTCTTCAAAGGCATGGAAAAGGTCGGCATTGAAGACATCCTGAGATCAGGCTGCATTAAGAAGATAAAAGACGGGATCAAGCTTCTTGCCGTGGGAGACATAGATTTCCCCATAAAAATATCGGTTCACAAGGCATCACAGAAGGCCATAGAGAAGATACGGGCCAAGGGTGGTGACGTGGAGGTACTCGTTTAATGGGAGGTTTCCAAAATATTGGAAAGATCCCCGAGTTGAAACGCCGGATCCTATGGACCCTCGGGTTGCTTGCAGTGTACCGGGTCGGCATCCACATACCTACACCGGGTATCGACGGAAATGTTCTCGCGGGCATCTTTGAACAGGCCAAGGGAACTCTGCTCGGATTTTTCGATATGTTTGCCGGCGGCGGGTTGGAGAGGCTCTCCATCTTTGCCCTCGGGATCATGCCTTATATATCGGCGTCGATCATACTGCAGCTCCTGACCGTCGTCATACCCACCCTCGAGAAGCTCTCGAAGGAAGGCGAGGCGGGACGAAGGAAGATCACCCAGTATACACGGTACGGCACGATCGTCATTAGTATCATTCAGGGGCTTTTTATTGCCATAGGTCTGGAACAGATGCGTGGAGCCGGCGGGGAGGCCGTTGTTTTCAACCCCGGATGGAGCTTCAGGCTGATGACGATGATCACGCTGACGGGCGGCACATCCTTCATTATGTGGCTCGGGGAGCAGATCACAGAGAAGGGCATAGGCAACGGGATCTCCCTTATCATTTTTGCCGGCATCGTGGCGCGTATGCCGAATGCAATTGCCGGAACGTTGGGTCTCGTGAATACCGGTGAGCTTAACTGGTTCGTGGTGATTATTCTTGTGGCGATGATGTTTGCTGTCGTCGCCTTCATAATATTCATGGAGACCTCGCAGCGAAGGATCCCCGTGCAATATGCAAAGCGGGTCGTCGGACGAAAGATGATGGGCGGTCAGGCGACGCACCTGCCGCTGAAGGTCAACACGGCAGGCGTGATTCCGCCGATCTTCGCCTCATCGATTATCATGTTCCCTGCGACGATCTCGAACTTCATCACCCACCCGTATGCGAAGAAGGTCGCTGAGCTGTTCACGCCAGGGTCGGCGCTCCACGAGGTCTTCTACGTGGGCTTTATCATCTTCTTCTGTTATTTTTACACCGCCATTGTTTTCAATCCCGATAACGTGGCGGACAACATGAAGAAGTACGGCGGTTACATTCCGGGCATCAGGCCCGGGAAGCGGACCTCGGAGTACATTGACAGGGTTCTCACCCGTGTGACCTTCATAGGGGCGATATATGTCTCCTTTGTGTGTGTACTGCCGACCATGCTGGTGAAACAGTTCAATGTGCCCTTCTATTTCGGCGGCACGGCCCTTCTTATTGTCGTCGGCGTTGCCCTGGATACTGTTCAGCAGATAGAATCCCATCTCATTCTGAGACACTACGATGGACTGGTGAAGAAGTCGCAGCGGATAAAGGGACGGCGATAGGTGAAGAATGGAAACGTACCGGCGGAAGAGCGCCCTGAGATGAGGAATGATCTTTCTGAAAACTAGTGAAGAAATCGAGAAGATGCGCGTCGCCAGCGGGAAGGCGATGGAAATGCTTCTCTATCTGAAAGATTTTGTGAAGGCAGGCGTAAAGACGCTGGAGCTGGAAACGGTATGCGAGGAAAAGATAAAAAAGGCTGGGAATGTAAAGGCGGCTTTTAAGGGGTACAACGGGTTTCCTTATTGCCTGTGCGTATCCATAAATGATGAGGTTGTGCATGGCATGCCCTCTGAACGGCAGTTGAGAGAGAACGATATTGTGAGCATTGATTTTGGCCTTCTTTATGAAGGATATTATGGAGACGTTGCAATGACCTACGCTGTGGGGGGTATCTCAAAGGCCGCCCGGAAACTCCTCGAGGTGACGGAAAAGGCCCTGCATTGCGGTATCTCCGAAGCCCGGGAAGGCAACAGGCTGCACGACATCTCCCACGCCATACAGGAACATGTCGAGGGAGAGAAGTTTTCCGTTGTGAGAGAGTTTGTTGGTCACGGGATAGGACGAAGCCTTCATGAAGAACCTCAGCTGCCCAATTACGGAGTAAAGGGGACGGGCCTCAGGCTGAAGGCTGGCATGGTCTTCGCGATAGAGCCGATGGTGAATATGGGAGAGAGCGGAGTATACATCAAACAGAACGGTTGGACCGCCGCCACGAAGGATGGGAGCCTGTCAGCTCATTTTGAACACACCGTTGCCGTTACCGGCAACGGTCCCGTGATATTGAGTCGGGCATAGAGAGGTAAAATGCCAAAAGGCGAAGGTATAGAAATTGAGGGTACGGTCGTAGAGCCGTTGCCTAACGCGATGTTCAGGGTTGAACTTCCCAATGGCCACAAGGTGCTGGCCCATGTATCCGGAAAGATGCGGATGCATTACATAAAGATACTCAGGGGAGACAAGGTCGTTGTCGAGCTGTCGCCATACGATCTTACACGAGGCAGGATCATTTACCGCGTTAAGTAGGAGGATAGCATGAAGGTAAAACCTTCGGTGAAGAAAAGATGTGACAAATGCAAGATTATCAAGCGAAAGGGTATTGTCAGGATCATTTGCGAAAACCCCAAGCATAAACAGAAACAGGGTTAAGGAGGCAAAAGGTGGCACGAATTGCTGGTGTTGACATACCGAGGGAGAAGAGGATCGAGGTATCCCTGACCTACATTTATGGCATCGGGAGAACGCTTTCCAACAAGATCCTGATTCAGGCCGGGATCGATCCGAACAAGAGGACCAATACTCTCCTCGATGAAGAGATCGCGAAGATCAGGGATATTCTGGAGACTGAATATAAGGTCGAAGGTGATCTGAGAAAAGAAGTGAGCATGAACATCAAGAGGCTCATGGATATCGGGTGTTACCGCGGCCTCAGGCATAGAAGAAGCCTTCCGGTGCGTGGACAGAGGACGAAGACGAATTCCCGTACCCGTAAGGGTCCCCGGAAGACTTCGATGAAACGAAAATAACGACGAGGTGGTGCGTACATGGCTAAGGTCAGAAGAAGCGGTAAGAAAAAAGTAAAAAAGAATATCCCCGTCGGTGGAGCATATATACAATCAAGCTTCAATAACACGATAATTACGATCACCGATCCGCAGGGCAACGTCGTGTCGTGGTCGAGCGGAGGGGTCGTGGGTTTTAAGGGTTCGAGGAAGAGCACGCCCTTTGCCGCCCAGCTTGCCGCGGAGAACGCCGCAAAAAAGGCAATGGAACATGGGCTCAGGACAGTCGATGTCTATGTGAAGGGCCCGGGAGCAGGACGTGAGGCGGCGCTCAGGGCACTCCAGAGTGCAGGGTTAAAGATCCACCTCATCCGCGACGTAACGCCCATTCCCCACAACGGCTGCAGACCGCCGAAACGCAGAAGGGTTTAAAGGAGGCACGAATTGTCACGATATGTTGGACCATCATGCAAGTTATGCCGGCGAGAGGGCATAAAGCTTTTCTTAAAAGGGGAAAGGTGCTACACGGAAAAGTGTGCCATTGAGAAAAGGAATTATCCCCCAGGGCAGCACGTCGATACCAGGAGCAAGGTCATGGAATACGCCATGCGCCTGAGGGAAAAGCAACGTGCTCGCAGGATCTATGGACTCAGCGAGAAACAGTTCAGAAGGTTTTTTGTCATGGCCGAACGCAAGGACGGCATTACGGGTACCAACTTTCTCATCCTTCTCGAGAGGAGGATTGACAATATGGTATTTCGCCTCGGTTTTGCGACATCACGCAAGGAAGCGCGTCAGCTGGTTTCGCATAGACACATTGCCGTCAATGGCAAGACAGTGAGTTCTGCATCCTTCATGGTGAAGGTGGGGGATGTCATAGAGGTCAGGCACAAGGATCTGCCGGCCGTTGTGAATGCGCTGGAATCTGTGGTGCGCAGGGGCGTGCCCTCGTGGATCGATCTCGACAAGGACAACATGAAGGGCGGCATCAAGCTCTTACCGACCCGTGACGATATCTCGCTACCGATCAAGGAGCAGTTGATCGTAGAGTACTATTCAAGGTAGTTACTACCCCAAGGAGGGTGCATGCCTATGTTTGAAAAAAACTGGCAGGAGCTTATCAGGCCAACCAAGATCGAGATAGAAAAGAAAGATGGCGGTTATGTAAAGTTCTCCACCGAGCCTTTCGAAAGGGGATATGGTGTCACGATCGGCAACTCGCTCCGCAGGGTGCTGCTTTCATCGATCATGGGTGCGGCGATAACGTCGGTCTGGATAGACTCCGTAGACCATGAGTTCTCCACGGTGCGCGGCGTCAAGGAAGACGTTACGGAGATCATCCTCAACCTGAAAAAGGTCGTCGTCAGAATGACGGACGACAAGCCGGCTCTTTTGAAGATCGACGTGAAAGGCAAAAGGGAAGTGAAAGCGGGAGATATCACCCACGACGGCGGCGTGGAGGTCGTGAATCCCGATATGCATATAGCGACACTCTCCAGCGACGCCAGGCTTTACATGGAGATGAAGGCGAAACTTGGCCGCGGTTATCAGCCTTCGGAGCAAAATGTTGATGAGGCGGATCCCATCGGTACCACGCCCATCGATGCAATATTCTCACCCATCAGAAAGGTAAGCTACAATGTCAGCCAGGCCAGAGTGGGCCGGCGGACGGATTATGACAAGCTTTCCATGGAGATCTGGACCGACGGCAGCGTCGATCCCCTTGACGCCCTTTCGTTCGCCGCGAAGATAATCAAGGAGCAGATGAGGATCTTTATAAACTTCGATGAGATAGAAGAGGCGGAATCGGCTGATGAAAGAGGGCAGGAAAAGCCCGATTTCAACGAAAACCTTTATCGCAGTGTCGACGAACTCGAGCTTTCCGTGAGAAGCGCGAACTGCCTGAAGAATGCGGATATCAAGTACATAGGGGAACTGGTCCAGAAAACGGAGCAGGAGATCCTCATGACAAAGAACTTCGGAAGGAAGTCTTTGAACGAGATTAAAGAGATTCTTTCTTGTATGGGACTTCGGCTTGGTCTAAAATTGGACAGTTTCCCGGCCAGAGAAGAACTTGACAAGATGGTTCTCAAGAAAAAAGATCACATGTAGGGGTTGACGACCATGAGGCATCAGAACAGAGTGAAGAAAATGAATCGAACAAAGAGCCACAGGGATGCATTATTCATGAACCTTGCCAATGCCCTGTTCGATCATGAGAGCATAAAGACAACGAACCCGAAAGCAATGGAGCTCAAAAAGGTGGCCGACAGGCTCATCACGCTTGCGAAGCGAAAGGACCTCCATTCCCTGCGACTCGCCTTTGCCTTCTTGAGGGACAAAAAGGTCGTCAGGAAGCTTTTTGGCGATATCGGCGACCGTTATGTTGCCATAAACGGCGGTTATACGCGTGTGGTGAAGATAGGTCGCAGAAAGGGCGATGCCGCGCCGATGGCGATCATCGAACTGACGCAGAAGAAGGAAGCCGAGAAGGAAAAAGAAAAGGGTAAGGCGGAGAAGGGTAAGGCAAAAGAGAAAAAGGAAGCGAAGCCCGCCGCAGAGAAAAAGGAGAAGGCGCCCGCCAGGAAGAAGGCCGCACCCAAGCAAGAGGCGGGGGCAGTCGAGGAGACAAAACCGAAGAGAACGAGAAAACCGAAGGTGGAAAAGAAGGCGGAAGAACCAACGGAAGGAACTGAAAACGCCTAAAAGATATTGGGAGATCGTTCAACGGCAGGACAACGGACTCTGACTCCGTGAATCAAGGTTCAAATCCTTGTCTCCCAGCCAAATGA
>JAQVWF010000054.1 GCA_028698615.1 Syntrophorhabdaceae bacterium | reverse complement strand
CGTCGCGTGCAGCCTTCTCCATCACCTGGCGCCACTTTTCTACCTTTGAGGTGTCAAAGCCTGCGCCGTGTTCCTTGGCGTATTTCCTGGCTTGGGCGACGAGGTCGTTGTACTTGTTGCCGATGTCTTCGAGCTTGCGCGCCAGTTCGTCGTGCGGATAGAGTGCCTTCTGCATATCCGTTTCAAGGTCACGAATCTTGGTTTGCCAGGTGTTGAGAGCGCTCTCGCCGCCTTTGTCGCCCTTCGTATTCGTCGGGTTAAGCTTGTAGTCTGTTTTAGCTGGTTTGTCTTTTTTATTGTTCCGCTCGAAATAGAGCTTTTGACCCGACTCGGTCGTCATCTCGACAAGGCCCGCGCCGGCCGGAGTCGTATATGCAAGCGCGTCAAGTTTATCGGAGGATGCAGCTTTGAGCATCCCCTGCCGTTCCACCTGGCGGGTATAAAGGGCACGTTCGCCTTCTTTGTACCGCTGCTCGTACATTTGATTCCATTCCACAGGTTTGCCGCCATATTGCAGAGCTTTGTCTTGTGGAAGCCTGGCCCAGGACGGAGTACCTTCTGGTGAAGAAAACAGGTGGTTGGTCCCCAGGTTTGTTATGGTACCCCCCACCTTGTCAAGAAGCATCCCAAGCCTGATTACGTCGTCTATAAGTTGATTAATAAAATCCCTTGCGGACTGGATGCCCGATAGAAATTCATCATTCCACTTGATCGTCTTCGTCTTTTCGTCGATGGTGACGATCTTGCTCGTGATGTCGCTCAGTTCCTGCTTGACGGCTTCAAAGAGGGGCTCGAACACTTTTCCGCCCGCCTGCAGGGCGATGTCCTTCACGTTGCTCCAGAGTCCCGCCCAGGTCGACTGCGACGCGATGCCGGCGGCCTTGTACGGATCGAGCTTTTGCATCAGGAAGTCGAAGAGCTTCTGAGCGTCTCCTTGAACCGCCCTGATGTCCTCATTGCTTAGTTTGAGAACCGTGGCGATGCGGGACATCCGGGGGTTGATGTTGCCGGTCAAGATCGAGCGTGTTTCCTCACCCATTTGATCAAGTGACAGCCCGATCGCGCCGGCGGCCTGGACCATGGCGACGGTAAAATCCTTTGCCATCTGTTTATCAAAGCCCTTGGCCATCGCGACGGGAAGCGTCTCCTGGTATGCCCTGACAAGCTGGTCCAGGGTTGCGATCGTCTGCAGGTTTGCGACCTGCAGTTCCTCGAGCATCTGCTTCGACTCACCCTGGGCTGCCTGGAGAGCCTTTTCCCCTTCGAGCGCCTTGCCCGTTGTCTGGTCGATGTATTGACCGCCCACCATGTAGGCGGCTGCTATGCCCAGCGCCGAGGTCTCCATCTGCCCCAGGAACTGCAGAGACTCGCGCACAGCAGCGGTGACGCCCTGTATTACCTCTCTTATGCCGTAGAAAGCCCCGAGGGCCTTGGCCACGTCGCCGAGGGACCCCTGCAGGCCGGTCATCTGCGTTCGCAGCGCCTTGACGGATTCGCCGGCCTGGGTGATCCCGGTTATCGCGCCCTTGCTGTCAGAGGTGATGATGATCTCAACTTTGTTTTGCATCAGGTTCCCCCTTGTTTCCTGTTGGGATTACGGTCACATTTGCTGCATGTCCATTCGGCAAATTCGCCGTATTCGAATTTGCAGCGCGCCTTCTGCGCCGGGCTGCAGGTTTTGCTCTCGGCACTGGCCCCGAAGAAGCCAAGGACCGCCTCCCGGAACATTACGTCCCGGGATCTGTGTTCGATCCAGGGGACACATTCCCTTGGGGTGTATCCCCAGAGGATCCCGTCCCGTTTTGTGATGTCTCCGCCGGCGAGGAGGACGCAGGCCCTGTCGATCCAGTCTCCGCCTGTTTCTCCTTCCCCTTCCGTATCGACTTCACCATCCCCGACAGCTTCTCGTAAATCGATGCTACGGGGTTGCAGACGAAAAAATCCTGCACTACCCGGGTGACCGTCTCCGCGTCGATCGCGAACTCGATCTCCCCGGAGAACGCCTCGATGTCCTTATCCTGGAGTCTGACCCCTTCTTTCGTAATCACCACGGCGATCACCGGGCTTATGTTGTTGACGAGCAGCTTTGCCATCGCCGTTTCATCGGTGAGCATGGAAACCGAGATATTCTCGAGGACATTGGACAGCTGCTTTATCTGGCCCAGGACAAGCGGCCTCTGAATGTACGTTGTACCGTTAATCTCATACGTAAACTGTTTTTCGCCCATTACGCCTCCTCTCTGTCATTATTGCAGGATCCTTCCTGTGAGCCCAGGCCCATTCTAATGGCCCTTGCGAGCCCTTTCTACAACGCTCCTTACGTATCTATCCGATACTTTGAACTTCCTTGCCAGGTCCAGATAATTACTTCCGTTGAATGCCTTGACGATTGCGCGGGCGCGGGCTTTTGCAAGCGAGATTTCGAGCTTTGGAATGTAGATGTTCGTTCCGCCGCATTCAGCGGAGATCTTGATCGCACCATCAATCCCGACGATATCAGCAATCATCCGGATAGTCGGATGGAGATCCTCAACTAAAATGTTGTCCCGTATTACTCCGGGGATGGTTTGCTTCAACTCAAGCACTTGACACCTCCGCTCCTTTGAAATTGTCGTGTCGATGGAACGTGGTTCGCCTCTTTTTCTTCTCCGAATCCCCGGGTCCCGCGAGAGACCCGGGGTGATCATGTCCTTCAGCTCTTAGCCGACCACGCTCTTGTCGAAACCGCGATAGTCAACTATTTCCCACTCGTACTCGTGCCGCATCTTGTACTGGATCTTGTCGGCAACGAACATCTGGCCGACGAGGGGGTTATCGGAAACGAACAGCTCAGGTTGCTCCTGGCCGTTAAGGTATGCGACTTCCATCAGTTCCACTTCGGCCGGGTTGCCTATGAGGCCCCAGTCGGTGGTGTCCGTGGTAAGCTTGTTGATGATGATCCGCTCATGATTGGACCCAAAGCGGCCGGCGTGGGGATTGATGGCTCCGGCAAGAGGCCAGGGGCTGTTGAGGGCGACTGCTATTTCGTAAAGAACTCTCGGCACCCACAGCTTGTAAGCCTCCAGCGCCAGGATTTCACCGGAGTCCTTCTCGGTCTGATTGAACATGGCGGTGAGACGAGCCGTCAATGCCGCGATCCCGGCGGCATCGTTGGTCAGGCCCGTGGAACCCAGGTTGCTGTGGTCATTGTGGAACAGGGCCGTGGTGTCTCCCTTATAGGTGGCATTGTCGATGATCTTCGCCCATCCCCTTCTTGCATGGGTTCTTTTGGCCGCCCTTGCCAGGCGGCTCACGAGGGTCTGAACCGTCCTTATGTCGTCATTAATGATCGTCTTGCGGGTTACGGTCAAGATGATACCTTTCTGGTTGACTGTGTAGCTCACCTCTTCGTCTGTCACGTTCTCGGCTTCGGAATAGTCGGCTGTTTCGGGATCGACGTCGGGAAGGTCGCCAAAGTATCCCACCCTGACCGCCTCAATCGTCCTGAAATCTTTCGCATTGCGCTTGAAGCTTATCAGAGACCCCTCATCGAAGTTGATACCGTTATAGTCCTGAACCATGCGGCGGTACATCGTGTTTCCCAGGGCGAAGCTGAAGCTCGAACTGGCATACGCTGCCGGCAGGCGCATGTATTCCATGAACGCCTGGCCGAGCTGGGCCGCGCCGCGCGAGGGCATCCCCCGGACCTCTGTGTCGCCCGTAATCTCGGTGTAGGCCGCCCTCAATGATGCGAAGGGGCGGATCTCCTTGAAACTGTCTCCCAACTCCACGCCGAAGAGCTTGTCCATGGCGGCCTGGATCCTTTCAGGTCCCTCGCTGGCCACTCGTACGTGTCCAGCTCCGGTCACGATGCCCGATCCTGTGATCTTGTCCAGATATTCCTTTTCCCTGGTGATCGCGGATCTCAGTTCCTCGACCGTAAAGACCCTGCCCGAAAACTCGGTTTCGATCTTATTCCGGGTAAGATCCGGCAAGCCGCTTACGGACAGTTCGCTCGCCAGTATGGTGCGAGCGGCGGCGATCCTTCCTTCCTCCAAGAGTTTCTTGTCTTGCTCATCCATCGTAGCCTCCTTTTGGCCTGCCTGCGCGGCTGCGGCCATACGTAATATTCTGCCCCCAGCAATGGGCTCGTAGACAACATCAACGGAATCCACCCGAACGATTCGCTCCACCTGTTTTGGGTCGGAGCTGGACCTTCCTGAAACCGTCTGGGCAATTACATCGTGCGACAGGCCGACGAGATCCCGCTTACCCCTTTGCCATGCGTCAAGGATGAGATCTTTGAGCCAGGCCGCATTCTTCAGGATGTTTAAGGTGCCTTCGAGACCTGTCGCGTTGGGGTCGACATTGGAGATCCAGCCGACGAGATCCCGAACGCTTTTGCCGTAGGGATTGTCCGGGGATGCGTGCTGGCCTTGAGATAGGGCAAAAACCTTGGCCCCTTCGTAGATAGGCGCTGCGGCATGAAGGACCCCAATATTATAGCTTGCGATATTCTGCCTATCCGGACCTGCCTCAACAATCTGGACACGCCATTTGAAACCCTGCTCTTCCCGAGGTCCCTCCTCAATGGCCGATGTCAGCCGTGAGGCGGACTGTATCGCGACATAATCGACTTGACGGCGTGCCTTTGTCATGTCCCCCGTTGAAACCTGCCCCTGGTCATCAATTGTGTACGGAACCTCATACAGGGATCCAGAACCGTCGCTGATAACTACATGATCCGCAAAAAGGTCAACCATGTCCCCCCTTGAATCGGGGAAAGCCTCTGTAAAAGCCCTGCAAAGGACCTTGCGGATCTCCGAGAAGGACAGGGCAGCTTTGACGTCAGTGGCGGGGCTTGACCTGCTCTGAACCGTCATCCCTGGTGTTTCTTGTTCTGTTTTCATGGTGTATTGCCTCCTTATGGTTTGATCTTCCCGAACAAAGTCCTCGTCGCGAATCAGTTTCCGTCACCTGCAACCCCAACAGACTGGCGCAACAGCAGCAAGAGGATGAAGATCAGACCTTTCGCGGCGTCGTCATCGAGTTCATCAATGCAATCAAAGATCGTTGCTCGAAAAGTGGCCTCCGGCATAACGATGAACTCCTTTATCGCGGGCATCCAGATCTCGCGGACGTCCTTGTATTCAGGCTTATTTAGCAGGTCGCTGTAGACACTGTCCCTGTAAAAATTAAGAGGCACCTTACACCCCCTCGCCCGGATAGGTTTCGCGTTTCAAGATGTTATAGACCCTCCGGGCCGTCAGATTGTATCGCCTGGCCAGCCTTCTTACCGGTTCGCCCCGATCGTAGGCATCCCGTATCTCTTTATCTCTCTCTTCGCGGTAGATGGAATCGAGTTTGGGTACTGCAAGAGCGAGACCGCCGAAAGCTTTTGCTGTCTTCAATGCGGTTTCAACGCCCACAAGAACCGCAAAAGCTCTAAAGTCGCCTGTAAGTCGTGCCAGTATCCTGTCTTCTTCCATTCTCAACTTTCCTTAATCAGGCTGCACCTGCATCTGCTTTGGCTTCTCCAAAGGCGAAGCAGGGCGTGGATGACCGAGCTGGCCTCGGTCGACGTTTGTATCCTGGTTATATTGAAATATCTCTTCAGCCATCCGGAGAACCCATCAACGGTCCACCATTTAATGTCGTTCTTGAGGTGTTTAATTTGAGCCAGCTGAGCCGGGCTCACGGGATATATCACATTCGCAGGTATGGCGGCTCGCTTTGGCCGGGGCAGACAACGTTTGCAGACTTTGTTTCGCCGTATCGGCACAAATCCAAGGCTCTTAAAATGGTCTATCAAGTCCTGTCCCTGGGAGGGCGTGAGATCCTTTGCTGAATGCACGCCATATCTTCCCTTCAAAATGGCCCTGTATTCCTCGTCATCAAGCCTGAGCCGCGAAACGGCAACGTGGATTACAGAGAGCCATTCCTTCTTCATTTCTGTCTTGTTTCCTTCCGCCATGGTACCTCCATTCCTTTCATGGCAAACCTTAATTTTATAAGGGCTCTCGCGTTCATTTCCGCGGCCCTTTTGCCCCCAACATTCAACATGCTTCCGATATAGCCGAAACTTGCATCGTGCCAGAATCGCAGGATAATAATCTTGCGTTCCCTCTTATTCAGCAGCGCGAGATAGCTTTTGATATCGGTCTGTTGCGCCCTTTCCTCCGGGCTATCATCCTCAGATACGAGGAGGTCTTTCATCGTCGGACTATCTCCATAGAGGCCGTCTCCATTGTGATGGGCGGGACGGTCAAGCGATTCTTCAAGGGGGCGCCTGGAACTGCACATTGCAGCAATTACCCGTTGCCGTATGCCTTGCTCAGCATACGTTGTGAAACGAAACCCTGCCGCAGGGTTAAATGTCTTTGCAGCGACGACGAGGCCGAGGCATGCCTCTGAAACCATATCCATAAGAGGAAATCCCGGCATCCAAAATCGGAACACCGCTTTCAAGGCAAATCGAATATTTGCTTCTATGAGCCGATTAAGGGCTCCAGGTTCGCCTTCCCTTATTCGGCGTAACAGACCTGCCTCTTCTTCCCGCGTCAAAACTTTGAACTTTGTAATTTCCCTGCTAAACATCCTTAGTAGATCTCTTTCCGGTGTGCCATCATAACGGTCTTCCATTCAAGCTCCTTTTATGATAGAAATTTGTCACAACCGAAGCTTATCTATTGGGTTCAAGGCCATTCCCGGCGGCACCGTGAGTGGCCTTTTGTTTCTGCACTACGGCTTTGCGGGCCGATATTGCGGATAGTACACTTTCCACACATCCTGGTTTGCTCTCTCGATCCGGGTCACCATATCGGAAAGTGCCTCGAATCCTGCGGGCCAATCAAGTTGTGGAGCCTTGCCTTCGGCATCCTGGATAGAGGCAGCACAGAAGATCGTTATCAGGTCGCCGACTTTGGATATTTCTTTTCGAAGGAGATCGACGGCATCTTTTGCTGCTGCTGTGTTCTTCGGGGCCTGGTTGTTTTTATCCTGCATGCTTAAACCGAAAACATTGCTTGTGTTGGCCCCCATGCGGTTCGCGGCTTCTTCCAGCGTATCGATCGCGAGGACCCAGTCGAGACCGTCTGCATCCGGGTTTTCCTTTGACCACAGCGCCGCGCGACGAAACGTTTCGATGAGGTTCTTTAGTGCGTACGTATCGGAATCCAACTGGTTTAAAGCCTCTTCCAGTCTTTCGTTTTCCATCGTGCTTTTCTCCTCTTTAAACTGAAATGCCCGGCGGTTCTTTTCGAACTCGCCGGGCATCGTGTGCCTCTTAATCTCTCGGTTGTCTTTTGGCGGCGGTTTCCTATGCCGCCCTGTGCTTTTGCACCCCGCCTCCGATATGGATCTTCTGTGTGTGTTTACACCTCGGGCACTTTATCTCACCAAGGGCCGCCTGGAAGGTGCCGAGCAACCGTGCACACGAATCGCAACGCACCTGGTATTTACGGCTATCCTCGGCGGGCCTCTTTTTTGCCTGGTTGATTACGTCTCTCGTTTCGTTTGAGACCTGTTTAAACTCGTTTAATTTCGCTTTTTCTTCCGGTGCGTGCGTATTCATCCGACCTGGCCTCTTAAATGCGTCTCAGGGGCGTTTTTCGCGGTGGCCTCTTTCCTCTCCGACATCTTTCTCATGGCATAGAGGACCTTGTTCGCCGTCTCTTGATCGAGGAACCGCAGATCGGACACCTTGAAGAACTTGAACAGGAAGCTCCTGAGGCTCTTCTGACGCAGCGCCTGGTCGCTTTCGGGATAGAGTCCGTGCCAGGTCGCCTCGATCTTGCGAAGCTGTGCCGGTACCGCCATGCCGGGACGCTGTTTCAGCTCGTTGTATTTGTCCCGGTACTCGCGCCTGCTCCAGACGCCGTTTGTGATGCCCTCCATCTCCAGGACATCCAAGAGGTACTTCGCCTGCCGGGACGTGAGAACCTTCGAAGTCTCGACACAGAATAGGTCCCTGAGGCCCTGCCGGTAGACGTCATCGGGAAAGTCGAGGACGCTTACCAGGGCGTGGATCTTCCTGATCTGATCTTTCGTGATCTTCTTCCCCCCGAGCTCGAAATAGACCTCGTTCAGGGAACCTATGAGGCCTGCTGCCTGTTCGAAAGTAACGGTTTCCGATGAGAAGTCCCCGTCCGGGTCGATGCCGTTGCGGACAAAAAGCCGCCCGTAGCGCTTCTCGGACAGGGTAAGGCCCGACAGTATGGCCGTGATCGTTTCCGCCTGTTCGTGGGTCATCATTGTGCCGCTCATGCCTGTTTACCCCCTTACCGAACACCCGAGACACGCCCTGTAGAGTCTTAAGGTCTCGGGGTTGCTCGCCTTCATGCCTATCGCCTGCGCCCGCCTGCGCGTATCGGCACAATGTGCCGGGGAGATCTCTCCCTGAACCGGGCAGGCGACGTGCCCGTTCATGCCGAATATCTTCCTGATCCGCTCCTCTATCCTCGCCGTGCCTCCGGGGTATTTGCCGTTACAGACAAGGCTTACCGTGGATTTCGACACCCCGAGTTCGCTGGCCACGCGGGCCAGGCCCTTTGCCTTTACTTCCCTTTTCAGGATGTCAATCCACATGGGTTTCCCCTTTGTACGGTGGCCGCTTCGGTCCCGGATCCTTCACCAGAATCCACATGACGTTGCGCGAGCCTGATTCTCCCAGGCAGCGCAGATACCCGGCCTGGCGATATGCCTTGGTGAAGCACCTAACGTTACCCATAGCCTGTCCGCAGATCTGTGCAAGATCACTGCGCGTGAAGCGCCTGAGCGCTCGCAGCGCTTGCCACATCCTGTCCCAGCCATTCATCTTCGAGACCGGACGCTCGGTCCCTTCGTGGAACCGTTTTGCGAGAAGGCTTGTACTCCGGTAGTAGATCTCTTTAAGCGGCCGTCCCCTGACTGCGGGGATCTCCTGGCTGCGGAAGCGCGTGATGAGTCCCGCCGCCTCCAGCTTCCAGAGCCTGTGCCGGGCCTCCTTCCTCTCCATGGCCGTGGCCTCAGCTACCTGCGTCAGCGAATACAACCTCTCGCCGAAGGAAAGACAGGCACGCATCACGGTCCTCAACATCACTTCCTCCCGTTGAGATCCGCGCCGGAGATCTCCGGCGAGTTGTTTGCCCGGGCAATGGCCTCGGCCCGATAAAACCACTTGATGACCTGGCGAAAACGCCCGGCATCCGCGTAGATGACATCGATCGCATCGCCGGTAAGCCTCACCTCGCAGAGCTGCTCCGCGACGGACGCCACATCATCCCTCGTCAATGGCTGAAAACGGACAACCTCCATGAACCTGTCGTAGAGGTGGCGATAACGGTTAAGCTTTTTGTCTGCCTTGTCCATGCCGATGAAGACCATCGGAGTCCCGGCCACGTCATGGATGTCCCGGAGTGTCTCCAGGACCCGCGCGTCGTAGGCCAGGTAATCGACCTCATCAATGAAGAGCGTCCTGGGACGCGTGAGGAGTTGCTCAACACATTGCCTGAAGAGGTCCGATGTCCGGTACGCCGGGGACTCTCCGAGTTCGGCGACGATCTCTTCAAGGAGCCACCTGCCAGACATGAGCTTCTTTGTCCTCACGAACACGCCGTTGTTCTGAAGAGCCCACCACAGCGCCGTCTTCGTCTTGCCGAGACCGGGCTCCCCGAAGACGAGGGCCATGCCCGGCAGGTCGCCTTCCCTCTCCTGGAGACGTTCCATGGCAGAAACGAACCGTGACGTGTTCGAGCAGCTTGCAAAAAGTTTTTTCATCGGCTATACTCCCTTTGTCCATTGGATTTAGCCCCGTCGACGGGTCGCGCCGTCACGGGGTTTTTCTTATCTGTGCATTCCGTACCTGGAGCGGGTCATGTCCTGCACGAGTCCCTGTGCCTGCTTTTCAAACCATCCGAAGGTTTTCTCGTATAGGGGGGTTGTCTTGAACCGCTCGACCCAGTCCTCGTCCTCTTTGCTCTGACAGCCGTACTTCCGGTGCCACTCGTAACGCTCGGTTTGGCTGTCGAACATGGGCCGCTCGACAGGTTTTGTCTCCTGAGCGTTCTCCGGGACCACAGGGACAGGCTCGGGATCCTTCACCTGGGTACTCTTCAGCATGTAATCCGGGATGTGGCGCTCGCCGGTCTCCAGCGCTGGCGCTGTCACCTCTTCGAGCTTCTCTATGGTTCCCGGTGTGAGGGGTATGATGTCAGACCAGGGCGGAAGTTCCTGCTTCTTCGGCATGAGTTCCTTCGCGTCCCTGAGACTGGCCTTTTCGAGGCTTCTCTGTCTGCTGATGAGGTGCTTTACCTCTGTGACGTCCTTCGCGGCCCCGAGGAGTGCCGCCATAGGGTGAGTGCTTATCGTCCTGTCGGCCCTGCACAGGAAGCGGCCCTGGCGGTCATAGATCCTGACATGAGAGAGGTCGCTCAGGGAGTACTTCACGAAGACCTGCTCGCGAAGACCGAAGAGGGCATCGTCATAGTAGTCCGCCCCGAGGAACCGGATCCCGTTCGCGCGGATCGTCTTGACCTCCGTCGCGAGCATGAGCTCGTCAAGCTCGGTCACGTCGACGCCGGGACCGCGTCCCTCGTTAAAGACCTCGCCGATCGTCTTGCCCTTGACGTGAGGACAGGGCTGAATCTCAAGGTATTCGTGAATCCAGGCATTGATGAACTCCACGGCCTCCTGGATCGTGGGGATGTAGTCGTTGTGATGGATCCGGTGAAACTTCTCATTACGTTGGAGCCAGGCAGGCTTGTCGACAATGGATGCGCCCGTGAAGGAAGGAAGAAGGCGCTCGAATTTACCGGTAAATTCCTTCCACCACCTCTCAATCACCTTAGCCCTGGCATTGTACGGTCGGGAAAAAACGGGCGAGATCCCGAGCCGTCCAAAGAGGCCCGAGAGGCCTGATTCCTCGAAGCTCACGTCCTTCGTGAAGAACCGTGCCCGAAACGCTTTGCCGTTATCCTGGTAGCTGACCCTGGGCATCTTGCCGAGGTTGATGATGGAGTTCCTCAGGGCTGATGCGATGGCCTGGGTGTTCTCCTCGATCATGATCTCGTATCCCGCAAGGTTCCAGGACTTCCAGTCCAGGTAGCCGATGAGGGTCGCCCGACAGGGTTTGCCCGTGTAGGGGTTGATGACCTGGAAGTTGAGCCTGTGGCCATCGGCTACAAGGACGTCGCCCACATTGAGCTTCGAGATATCGCGGCGCATCGAGAAGATCTCCTTGTCCTTCAAGGCCTTCTCGCCTTCCCGCATGAGGGTCCAGATATGGGAATTCCTGGTACGGAACCAATTCGCCCACCTTCGAAAGGTGATCGGTGCCGAGGGGGAAGGGATATTTCTCTTTACCAGGGCAGCCTTCGTTATCTTCGTCGCCTCGCCGATGGACATGTGGGAAGGGTTCAGGAGACATTTCGAGAAGATCTCTTTCTCGATCGGGGTGAGGGAGGGCTCCTTTCTTTCGAGACAATTCCAATCCGGGACAAGCAGGGTCCAGTCATTGGACCCGGAGAGCGTTCGGTGCCAGCGGTAAACGGTGTTTAAATCGACTTTACCGACTATCTGATAAACATTTGGAAGAAGAAGGCCCATATTGTAGGCCGCTTCGAATACTGAATCCGCCTTCAAACGGGTACCGTGAGATCCACCATAGAGCCGCCTGTGATCCTGCCAGGCCCCGACCAGGTCAAGGCGGGCAAGAGCAATTGCCTTGAGATCCTCCGGGATCATGGATGAGGTGAAAATAGGGACGGGCAGCTTGGCTGCCACCCGTCCCTTAACGGGGGGAAACACACCGGAGGGCAAAGCCGGTGCTGTTGGTGCTTCTCGGTATTCTGTCTGATGGTATGAATGAGATGAGAGCGAATCATAGTATTTTTGACGGGCACTTGCCGGAATTGCGGGGTCGTCTATATTAATGAGCCACATCTTGCCGCCGTGGCTCTTTACAGGGGTTTCAAGTTTCTTAATCGCAGCATAACGCCCTCTTCTAACAGACATGAGAACTGCTGGATAGCTTTTGTCGAGAACCTCGGCCAAATTTTGAATGGTAAGCCATTCCGTCATTTCAGCCTCTTTGAGATCCATTTTAATAAAGCGTTGTTTTCCCGCAAGAGGATAATCTCCTCTTCGAGAAGATGGGCCAGGCGTTTTACATCCTCAATATCCGGCAAACCGAAAAATTTGGCAGCCTGTCGCTCGAATAGATCTCTTACGTCCTGCGGCACTGCCGGATCGTGAATGCTTATCAGCCAGCCTCTGCGTCCCCCCTTGCCGGGCTTGGAATCTTTCTTTATAAGTTGATATTTTCCTGCGTAGATTCTTCGCTTGATGGCATCGCCGGTGATCCCGTGTAGTTTACCCAGTTGTGTGGTTGTGAGCCATTCTCTCAAGGGTCACTTACCTCGCCTTAACGCCCAGCTCTGTTTCGAGCCTGGCTATCTCAAGACTGAGGTGATTCCTATGCTGAGTGAGTCGGGCAAGTTTTAACAATTTATTGTCCTCGGGGGTCACAACCGAACAGCCCACAGGGTCGAGAAGGACCTGTATATGCTCCAAAGAACCGGTAACAGCTATAGTCGCCGGGAGATCCTCGGCACGAAGAGCATAATCAAGATTGCTGCTCGTATATTTGTCCAGGCTGTCTTTTGAGATATTCCGCTTGGTGAGCTCGCTCAGTTTGGCCGATAACTGGTATCTGCTATCCCGGCATTTGCTGAGGACCCTGGAAAGGGCTCCTCTAAAGGCGAGACTGATATCGAGAGAACCTTCTATTGAGGGTATATCGAAAAGAGGTGCCTGGTTAGATAGCGGGTTGTGCAAAACTTTCTTTTGTTTTGTCATTGAATGGCCCCCTGGGTATTTGTTACACTAATTTCATGGTCAATTTTGTTTACCGCAAACAAAGCCGAATACGTCAAGGTTTTAACTCCTTAGGTTTGCATCGTCTCTTCAATTCCCGATCCATCCTATTCCACACGCTCATCGGGAAACCGACTTTTTGCGATATAAACTTGCGCAGTCTGGCGCTTTTGGTGCTACCATCAATGACTCTATTGAGGGCGGCCCTTGAAACTCCGATCTCTCGGGCGAGCTGTCCGCCGGTGATTTCCTTAAAAATCATCATAGATCTTATTTTTTTTCCTGTTTTAGGTTTCATGGTAACTGATTAATAATAGTAGGTGACCTACTGAATGTCAAGAAAAAAAAGTCGGCCATATGACATAACCCAATTTGGTGAACGGATTCGATATATCAGAGATTCCCTGTATCTTACGCAGGATAGATTCGCCGAGATACTCGGAATCTCAAGACCTTATGTCTCGGAATTGGAAAAAGGGAAATATGTTCCTTCGGACCAACTTACATTAAGCATCAGTCGCGCCTTTAATGTTTTGCCCGGATGGCTACGCACGGGAGAAGGAGAGAAATTTGATCGGATCGATGATACTGTCTTTCCTGTTATCGGTGAGATATGCAAGGTGATCGAGCAAAGAAACGGACCCCTGAGCCTGTATACTTATGCCCTTCTTACTGGTGTGGATGTAAATCATCTATATGATGAGAAGAAGAGAATGGAACGTTTCCCGAGTATCCATGCCGATGACATGTTTCGTGCCCTCGTAGAGATCCTTAAGGAAGGGAATAATGTTAAAGTAGGAGCTGTGCGAGCCTTCTTATTCAGCATGATGCCGCCCAGAGGCGAGGGAACCACTATCTATAATAATGAGGACTGGGCACGCGAAGATGCATTATCCCGCATTCGGTGGGCCAAGCGTCTCGCTGCAACGGGCGATATTAATGATGCAATAAAGGAGTATCATTACGAATTAGGTTTGCTGTCGCGCTTTGAGCTCGCGAACTCCCGGGAAGAGATCTATCGGCTGGTGAAGGATGAGTACAGAGAAAGCATTCGCCGGAATGAAAAGTATAACAATGCCCTTGAGACTCTCATCACCACCGTGAAGGCAAAGCCGGGGATCCGTGAGGCAAGTCTCCATAGGCACTCGAAGCTTTCACCGAAAGACATGCACTACGTCCAACTTGCTGCTGAAGATCTTGGTTGCATAAGAAGGATGGTAAAGGGTAAGACGTCGGTCTTCTTCCCGACCTGAGCAAAGCTTGTGAAATTTTCCGACCCCTCTTCGGGTCGTTTTGGGGCCAAAAATCGAATATTCTTTCTGACCCCCCCTGTTAGGTAATGAAAACCTTCTACCCTTATCCGTCTTGGTGCCGGACGGTTGTAACTTATCGTTATTACACAACTATTGAGTTTGTTAGGTAGTTACATTTCATGTTAGGTTATATTTGTTAGGTAATCCACCACTACATAACAAGCCCCTATGTGACATAAAGTACCATCCATCAACGCTTTAACCTCAATGTCCGCCCTTTCAAATTTTCCAAACCCCCTGATAACGAACCCCACTTTTCAACAATATTTTCCAAACCTCCCTATGACCTCTCTATCCCACATAGTCCCGCGATATCTCAGGTCTTCCCGCATTTTTTCAGGGCCGTAACAAATTTTTCAAACCCCCGGATAAGATAAACTTGACTTTCCCCCCTCCAAACGATAGATTATGGCATGTTCACACTTTGCGTGAAGGATTCATTTGCGGCCGCGCACCGCCTTGTTGGGTATAAGGGCAAATGCGAGGAGCTGCATGGCCACAATTT
>JAQVWF010000053.1 GCA_028698615.1 Syntrophorhabdaceae bacterium | reverse complement strand
TGTGCAACGCCCATGCCCGCATCTTCGACGAGGAAACGGCACGCCTCCTGAGCGGCGCCGGCTGCCGCATCGTCAAGTTCGGGCTCGAGAGCGGCAGCGACCGGATACGCCGGAAGGTATTGAGCCGATACATGACGAACAAACACATCGAGGACGCCTTCGCCATCGCCCACAAACACGGGCTTCACACGTCGGCCTTCGTAATGTTCGGTCTTCCCTATGAGACCATCGGGGACATCAGGGAGACCGTAGACCTTCTCGCCGTCATCAAACCCGGCCGCTTCCGCTGGTCCCTCTTTTTCCCCTTTGTAGGGACAAAGGCGTACACCATTGCCCGGTCTTCGGGACAGATCGACCTCGACGAGATGGAAAGACTCGACAACTTCACCGACGAGACCTGCATGAGGCTCGGGCCCGATGTGGACCTTTATTGCGACAAGGTCAAGTCCGTCCTCTGCGCCTTCGTCAACGCGCGCTCCAACCTCGAACATACCGAAGGCTTCAGGCGCCTCGCCGAAGAGATCGAGGCCATGGACGAGAAGACCTGGCGCGAAAAGAAAGAGAGCATCCCCGGCAGAGTGGAGGAACTCAACGAAGAAATGGAAAAATCGGGAGGACTCCATTATACTGTGAGATACAATCCTTTTATGGGCGTACGAAGTGACTGGAAAGACGATAGTATATCTGCCTAACTGGCTGGGCGACATGGTGATGGCCGTTCCCTTTCTCCATGCGCTCAGGCAGCATTCGCAAGACGAGATATGGGCCATGGGCAAGGAGAGCGCGATACACCTTTACAATGGCCTCGGACTCTTTGATCGTTTCGTCACCATTCAAGGAAAGGGCCTGACCCTCTTTTTCGAGACCACAAACAAACTCAACAGGGTGAACTTCGCCCGGGCCATTGCCCTTCCCCATTCGTTCAGATCGGCACTCTTCTTCTTCAATCTCAGGGTGCGCGACGTCATAGGGTATCCCCGGAACAAGAGGGGCTTCATGTTGAATATAAAGGTGAAAGAAGAGGAACGGCTTGAATCCACCGTCGAACACTACCTCAGGATCGCGGACACCCTGGGAGTGCCGAGGTCTATTGAAGCGCCCATTCTTGCCGTGTCGGCCGATGAAGAAACAAAGTTCGACAAGGAGTTCTCCGACACGACAAGGCCCTATGGCGTCATGATAGTGGGTGCGCAATACGGCCCTTCGAAATGCTGGCCCGCCGCGTATTTTTCCGAGCTGGCGGACGAGATCATCGAAAAGTACGGCATGAACGTTTACATGCTTCCCGGCAGGAACGAGGACGATCTCGCCCGCAAGGTCCACGAAGGGATACACGCCAAAGACCGCGCCGCGATCAAGTCCATGAACATACGGGACATGAAGGTGTGCCTGTCACGGGCGGCCTTCGTGGTGAGCAACGACACCGGCCCGCGCCACATCTCCGCGGCGCTCTCCGTTCCAACCGTTGTTCTCGCCGGGCCGATGGACGAACGGTATACCGGGTACCCCAGCACATATACCCGTGTCGTTTCGAAAAGCATGGACTGCCGCCCCTGCAACAAGAAGAAGTGCGACGGGGACCACGGGTGCATGACAGGAATAAAGCCGCAGGAGATCGCTGAAATAGTGGGGGAGATCCTTGAAAAGAGTGTCTGAAGATGACGTGAAAAAACCGAGAAAGAATCCGGAACGGGGGGACAGAGCGACTCTCGCTCGTTTTCTCGACCGCTTCAAGGGTAAGAGGATCTGCGTCGTCGGCGACATCATAGCCGACGTCTTCATCCTCGGAAAACCCTACCGCCTGTCCAGGGAGGCCCCTGTCGTCGTGGTAAAATACGAGGAATCGAAGATCTACCCGGGCAGCGCCGGCAATACCATCAATAACCTCGCCGCCCTGGGGGCCACGGTCTATCCCGTCGGTTTCGTGGGAACCGATTCCATTGGCGGCAAACTGATGGACTTCTTCTCCGCGAGGAAGAACATCGACACAACAGGCATAATCCGGGTGAGCGGCGACACAGTGACCAAAACAAGGATCCTCGCCGGGGACACCCACGTTTCGAAACAGCAGGTCATCCGCATAGACAAGGACGACGGCCGCAGGCACACCCCAAAGGAAAAGGGCCTGCTCATGGAAAAGCTCGCCGCGATCTGCCCCCATGTCGATGCGGTGATCGTCTCCGACTACGGCCACGGCGCCGTGACCGGCAAGGTGATCGAATACATGAAGATCCTCGCCAATGACAAGATCGTCGTTGGCGATTCACGGTATGGCCTGAAGAAATACGCCGGGTTCACGATGATCACCCCCAACGAATCGGAGGCCCTGGCATTGGCGGGTTTGAAGGACGACGACTCCATAGAGGAGGCGGGGGCAAGGGTCCTCTCCGGTATGCGCCTGTCGGCGCTTCTTGTCACCCGCGGCAACAGGGGTATGACGCTTTTTCTCAAGAACGGCAAGGTCCATCACATCCCCATATCCGGCAAGGATGACGTAACGGACGTCACCGGGGCCGGAGACACCGTGTGCGCCGCCGTGGCCCTATCGCTGGCAAGCGGCGCCGGATTTCTTGATGCCTCCCGCATCGCCAACTACGCGGCGGGAGTCGTGGTCATGAAGCGCGGGACCGCGACAGTGACGGTGCCGGAACTGAAGCGGTCGCTGGAGAATGGGGGAATGATTTAGAGACGGTTCCAGGTTCCGGGCTGCAGGAACCTTTCCTGCTTCTGTTGTGCCGGATCCCTGGTCAAGTCCGGGATGACGGCAAAAAGGGACTTATCGACGGACAGAAGGAATGGGCTGACAATGGGAAGAATAGTCACTGATCTTGATGAACTCACCGGGATCATCGAAAAGGAAAAAACCGCGGGGAAGAAGATTGTTTTTGGGAACGGGTGCTTCGACATCATTCACGTGGGGCACGTCCGGTACCTGCGGGGCGCCAGGGAACTGGGAGATATCCTGATCGTCGCCGTGAACGACGACTCCTCCGTAACCGGCCTCGGAAAGCGCAAGGAAGTGGTCACTCCCGCAATCGAGCGGGCGGAGATCGTGTCGGCCATCGATTGCGTCGATTATGTCATCATCTTCAGCGACCCCACGGTCGAGAACCTCCTTTCCGCCCTCAAGCCCCATATCCATGCCAAGGGCACCGATTACACCGAGGGAAACGTGCCCGAGCGGGACATCGTCCTTTCCTACGGAGGAAGGGTGGCCATAGTCGGAGACCCCAAGGACCACTCGACGCGGGACATAATCAAAATCATCAAGAATCTGAAAGAAAAATAAGGAGACAGGAAAAGATAGGAAAATAAGAGCGAATTCCTTGCCTTTGATCTTCTCGGGATCCTGCTGTCTCCATCCTGCCTTCTTATTTGATTTCAAACACTTTTTGGTGTATTGTAACACCATCGGACCACATGAGAATGGAAAGACAAGAGGACGCGAGACCACCCCTATCCGTGTACATGATCACCTTCAATAACAGCGCCACCATCGCGAAGGCGCTCGAAAGTGTTGCCGGATGGGCGGATGAGGTCATCGTCGTCGATTCCCACAGCCCCGACGGTACCGCCGATATAGCCTCCAGGCACACCGGGCAGGTCCTGCAGTACGATACGACGGACCAGCGGGAAAAATACCAGTACGCCCAGGACCACTGCAGGAACCGCTGGGTCCTCTTCATAGATGCCGATGAATGGCTCACGGACGCCTTCAGGGAAGAGGTGGAGGAGATTCTCGGCTCAGGTTCTCAAAACGATGGCTACATCGCCGACCGCCGCAACATCTATCTTGGAAAAGAGATCAGGCACGGGGGCTGGTACCCGGACAGGGAGATACGGCTCTACAGGAAAGACCGGGGCGGCTGGGAGGGCGGCATACATGCAAAGGTCCACGTGAACGGACGGGTGGGGCACATGAAGAACCACTACCTTCACACGCCCTATGCGGACACGGCCCATCAGATCAGGACCATAGACCGGTATTCCGAGGCCTACGCGCGGGACCTCTTGACGGTGGGACGGCGCTTTCACCTGGCTAACATGATACTGCGTCCCATCTATCGATTCTTCAGGGATTACATCTTCAAAATGGGCTTCCTCGACGGCATTCCGGGGATCATCATCATGGCATCGACGATGTACTACGTCTTCATGAAGCACGCACGATTGTGGGAGATGGAGAAAGACCAGGGAGGAAAGAAGGGTGTTCAATAACAAAGAGGTCCTTGTCACCGGAGGGCTCGGCTTCATCGGGAGCAACCTCTGCATAGAACTCGTGAAGCTCGGCGCGCGTGTCACCATCATCGACAACATGCTCCCGCGCCAGGGAGGCCACCTCTTCAACATACGCGACGTTGCAGACAACGTGACGGTCAACATCTCCGATGTCCGCAACCAGCTTTCCATGAACCACCTCGTCAAGGGGAAGGACTATATCTTTCACCTGGCGGGGCAGGTCAACCACGTGGACAGCATGAAGAACCCCCTTCAGGACCTGGAGATAAATTGCCAGGGAACACTGGTGCTCCTCGAGGCCCTGCGCCGCCACAACAGGGACGGCAGGGTCATTTTTGCGGGCACGCGGGGCGAATACGGCTCAAGTGTCAAACTGCCCGTGGACGAAGACCACCCGACTAACCCCAAGGGCATCTACGCCGTGACGAACCTGACGGCGGAGAAGATGGTCCTTGTGTACGACGACGTCTACAAGATAAAGGGAACGTGCCTTCGCATCACCAACACCTACGGGCCTCGCCACCAGATGGCCCATGATGAATACGGGGTCTTCAACTGGTTCATCCGCAAGGCCCTCGACAACGAGGAGATACCCGTCTTCGGCGACGGCAGGATACTCAGGGATTTCCTCTACGTGGAAGACCTCGTGGACTGTATGCTCAAGGTGGCGGCCTCGGACGAGGCCTACGGCAAGGTCTTCAATGTAGGCACCGGGATCCCCGTCAGCTTCTTTGACCTTGCCGAAAAGATCGTCGCCATTGCAGGGACGGGCAAGACGAGGTTCACCGAGTTCACCCAGGAGCGCAAAGAGGTGGAGCCCGGCGACTATTATGCGGACATAACCCGCATCACGAGGACGACGGGCTGGCAGCCGGCAACATCCCTCGAGAAGGGCATAGCGAAGACCATAGAATTTTACCGGAAACACAGGAAACAATACTGGTAACCCGGACAGATCGATCTAAAGCAAAGGACGGTACAGTTTCGTGAACGTAAGGATATTCGACATAGAAAGAGACCACGCCGCCATCAAGGCGGAGCTTGTAAGAACATTCGAAAAGGTGCTCTCCTCGGGGGAGTTCATCCTCGGCAGGGAAGTGAAGTCCTTCGAAGAGGCCTTCGCCGCATACGTGGGCACGAGGTATGCCGTCGGCGTCGCAAGCGGCACCGACGCGATCAAGATAGGCGGCCTCGCCCTGGGCCTCAAAGGAGGGGACAAGTTCGTCACGACCCCCAACACCTATATCGCGACGGCAATGGCCCTGTCCGAGAACGGTCTCGTCCCCCGTTTCTGCGATATCGAGGCGGACTCCTTCAACATGGACCCCGCCGCACTCGAAGACCTCCTGAAAAGAGAGAATGACGTCAAGCTGTGCGTGCCCGTCCATCTCTACGGGCAGCCGTGCCCGATGGACGAGTTGAGGGATGTTTGCGGCAGGTACGGTGTCATGATCATGGAAGATGCCTGCCAGGCCCACGGTTCCCGCTATAAGGGCAGGAACGTGGGAACATTGAGCGACGCGGCCGCCTTCAGTTTCTACCCCACGAAAAACCTCGGCTGCTATGGCGACGGCGGGATTGTCGTCACCGACAGCGAGGACGTCTTCAAGAGGATGCTCATGCTCCGCGCTCACGGCCAATCCGACAGGCATGTCCACGACATCCACGGTTTTGTCTCCCGTCTCGACGAACTGCAGGCGGCGCTCCTTGCTGTCAAGCTTCCCCATCTCGATGAGTGGAACGCAAGGCGCAGGCACAATGCCTCGCTGTACGACAAAGGCCTTGAGGGCCTGCCCGTCCGGAGACCTGTCGAGGCACCGTATGCCTTCCACGTCCATCACCTCTACGTCATCGCCGTGGAAGAACGGGATGCCCTGAGGGCATACCTTGGCGAACGGGGCATCATCACCCTTGTCCACTACCCCACGCCCATCCATCTCCAAAAGGTCTACGACCACCTCGGTTATGGCGAAGGTTCATTCCCGCAGGCCGAAAGATCGGCCCGGCAGATCATCTCCCTGCCTCTCTATCCATCGCTTCGGGAAGACGAAATTGCCTTTGTGTGCCAGACGATCGGTGAGTTTTACGGAAAATGAAAGTACTTCACCTCTTCAGCGACTGGAAATGGACGGGCCCTGCCGAACCGGTGCTGTCCCTCTGCAAGAACCTCGGAAACGAGGGCGTAGACGTCGTCCTTGCCTACAGAAAGACACCCATCGACTTTCACGAGAGGACCGTCGACAAAGAGGCCATGAAAAGAGGTATCCGCTGCTACGAAGGGCTCAGGCTCAACAGGTACTTCTCCGCCCGCGATTGGTACCATGACCTTACAACATTCAGCCCTTATGTGGAGACGGAAAAGTTCGACATCGTCCACACCCACCTGTCCCACGATTACTACACTGCCATGGCGGCGCTCTCATTCTTCAGGAAGCGCCCCCGGCTGGTCAGGACCGACCACAAACGTGACGGACTGCCCGCGAACCTCTTCATGTCCTGGGCCATGGCGAGAACGGATGGGTTGGTAACCTACAGCAAGAGGCTCGCCGAGCTCGACAGGACAAAGTTCGCTTTCCCCGAGGAACGCCTTCGTGTCGTGCCGCCGGGGATCACACCCTACGAAGGCCCGGTAAAGGACATGCGCGGGGAATTCGGGATCGCACCCGACGAACGCGTCATCGGCGTCATCGGCAGGCTCAAGCCTGACCGCGGCTACGATGTCATCCTCAAGGCCTTTGCCGAGCTGAGATCCCGCGTGGACAAGGTGAAGCTTGTCATCGTGGGCAGGAGTTCCCAGATAGAGGCGAGCGTCATGAAACCTCTGAGGGAGCTGGGTATCGAAAAGGATGTCGTCATCGCCGGCTACCGCATCGAGGATTATTTTTCCGTCATATACACCTTCGACCTTTACATTATGATGCGCGCAGGCAGCGACGGCAGCGGCCGGGCGCTTCGCGAGGTCCTGAGCATGGGCCGGCCCGCCATCGTTTCCGACAGGGGAATGCTGCCCGATCTCGTCGAAGACGGCAGGACCGGTTACGTCAGCACCTGGGACGCGGCCGACCTTGCCGGGAAGATGGAGCTTCTCGTCAGCAATGCCGGCATGAGGCGCGCCTTTGGCGAGAACGCCCGAAAGCACGCGGACACGGAATGGAACTTTCGCCTCCAGGCAAAGGCCGTGAAGAGTTTCTACGAGTCCCTCCTGACCATGGAAAAACGCGCATGAGCCTCTTTTATCTACGTTCCCGGCCAGCGCAGGTTGACAAAAGATGAAGATCGGCCTTGCCATATACAGTTTCGACCCCAAGAAGGGCGGCGCAGAACGCTACACCTTCGATCTCGCCCGCAGGCTTGCCGGCAAAGGGCATGAGGTCTGTGTCTTCTGTGCCCACGGCGTCGAGACGCCCGGTGTCAAGCTCGTATTCCTGCGCACGAATTCCTTTCCACGGTGGCGCCGGAACCTCTCCTTCGCCCTGACGCACAGGCAGGCCCTGGACAGGATCCGTCCCGACATAATGCTTGGCTATGGCAATGTCCTTGACCTCGACGTCTACCAAAGCCACGGGGGCGTGCAGACCATCTGGATGGAGCGGGAGATCGCAAGTTATGAGGCAGGGGCCGAGCGGAACATAAAGGCCTTCCTCCTGAGGCACAGCTTTAACCAGGCTATCCAGCGCTGGGTGGAGGGATACTCCGTGAAACACGGCAGATTCACGAAGATAGTGGCCATCTCCGACATGGTCCGGGACCACATGTCGGCATACTACCACATCGACAGGAACGCCTTTGACATCGTCTACAATGGTGTCGATACGGAGCGTTTCAGGCCGGCTCCCGAGCGGCCGGAAGGCCCCACGACGGTCCTTTTCTGCGCGGGCAATTTCAGGCTCAAGGGGTTGGCCCCCCTTCTTGCGGCAATGGGAAGCGTCGTGCGCCAGGGAAAGGACGTGCGCCTCATCATCATGGGCCGGGGAAAGAAAGACAGGTATTCAGGCCTCATCGACAAGGCGGGCATCCGGGACCGCGTGACGTTCACGGGAGAGCGATCGGCCCCGGAGGAGGTCTACCGACAGGCCCATGTGCTTGCCCACCCGACCTACTACGATGCCTGTTCCCTGACCACGATGGAAGGCATGGCCTCGGGACTGCCTGTCATTACCACCCGCTGGAACGGCGCCTGTGCCTTCGTCTCTCCCGACGAGGGCTACGTCATCGACGAGGCGGAGAACATCGAAGCCCTGAGCGCGGCCATCCATGCCCTCACGGACCCCGCCAGGCAGGAGGCGATGGGGAGAAACGCCCGGAGGAAGATGGAATCCTTCACCATGGACCGGAACGCCGACGAGATGGAAGCGGTGCTTTTGCGGGCCCTGGAAGAAAAAAGAGGGCGATGAGCAATGTCGAAGGACAGTCCTCTCGTATCCATAATCATACCCACATATAATTACGCGCAATACCTGCCCCGGGCCATCGAGTCCTGCATGACCCAGTCCTACGGGAACCTCGAGATCATCATCATTGATGACGGTTCTACGGACGCTACCGGAAAGATGGTGAAAGAGATCGACGACCCCAGGGTCGTGTACCATTATCAGGAGAACCAGGGTGTTTCCGCCGCCCGCAACAAGGGTCTCAAGCTGGCGAAGGGAGACTTCATTGGCTTTCTCGACGCGGACGAATATCTCACCGACGACTCGGTTGAGACACGCCTCGCCGTCATGCTCGACGACGGGGACATAGATTTCGTGACCACAACGGCCCGCTCGGTGGACGACACGGGCAGGACGTCTTTCCGCCCTGGCGAGGGAGGCAGGGATATTATATCCAGGGGGCTGTGCGAAGACCTTCTTCTCAAGCGCATACCCTACACGACATCGGCGGTGCTGATGAGGGGGAGCCACGCCAGAAAGTTTGAGTTCGCCATCGATCTCAACAACGGCGAGGACCTCGTCTTTTTTTCGAAAGTATTTTTTGAAAGGAAGGGGTGCTTCCTCTCAAGACCGACCGCTGTCTCCTTCAGCCATCCCGACAGCCTCCGCCATAACATACCGAATCTCAAGAAACAGGGCATGGGCCTTGTTGATGCCATCTTCGACGACCCCTGCTTTGAAGGCCGGTTAGACCACATACGGGCGGCATTCACGGCCGATCGCTGTTTCGAGCTGTTCCGCAGATTTTACCGCTCGGGAGACCTGAAACTGGCCCGGGAGCACTACCGAAAAGCCCTTTCCCTGGAACCCTCGAGAATATTCAAGATCGACTACCTTTTCAAATTCATCAGAACGTGGATTTAGAAAACAACGACCAATCTCCCAAATTCCAGTGATCACGTCAAAAGTCTTTTTCTCATTCACATGTTGCCCCACATGGAAACCAATATTAATTCCGGTCATCCATATTATGTTTTACAGGGGCACGCAATTGACAACTCTGCGTATCTACTATAATATTGACAATATATATTGGCACTATTCATCACCACAAGGGGCCAGATGAAAGATCCATCCGGAACAGCTTCAGGCCTGATCGAAAAAATCTCCTTCTTAAAACAGAGAATCAGAGAGTTGGAACAATCGGAATCAGACCGCCAGCGGGCGGAGGAGGCACTGCAGGAAAGCGAAGAGAGATATCGCAAAGTTGCCGACTTCACCTATGCCTGGGAATACTGGCTCGCCCCCGATAATAAATATGTGTATGTTTCTCCTGCCTGTGAGCGCATTTCCGGTTATCGGGCTGAGGAATTTCTTCAAAATCCAGAGCTGCTGGTAAATATCATTCATCCCGATGACAAGCACCTGCTGGCCAGCCATATTCACGACGCATTGCAGGACAAATCCGATGTTTCCGCACTCGATTTTCGTATCATCACCCGTGACGGTCAAGAGCGTTGGATCGGTCACGTGTGCCAGGCCGTATACAGTCACACCGGCGATTACCTGGGACGGCGAGGCAGTAACCTTGACATCACCGAGCGCAAGCAGAGCGAGGAGAAATTCAAGGCAATTTTTGATAATGCCAGTGACGGCATACTTCTTGCTAATCCTATAACGAAATCATTTCTTCAGGGAAACGCTGCCATATGTACCATGCTGGGGTACACAAAGGAGGAGATTAGAAATCTTACCATCTATGATATCCACCCCACGGAGGATATCTCCCGGGTTCTTGATGAGTTTGAAAAGCAGGCAAAAGGGGAGAAGACGCTTGCCGAGGACCTGCCGGTATTGAGAAAAGACGGGTCGATCTTCTATGCCGATATAGGCTCTACCGGCATTGCCGTTGGGGACATTCCTTACATTATGGGCATCTTCCACGACATTACCGACCGCAAGCTGGCCGAAGAAGCCCTGAAGACTTCGGAGGGTAACCTCCGCACAATATTGGATAGTGTCAATGATGCTATCTTTATTCACAACATAGATGGAAAAATCATCGATGTGAACAGCAAGGTGCTCGAAATGTACGGGGTATGCCGTGAAGATGCTATCACCATGACCATTGAAAAGGATTTTTCCGCCCGGGACAATCCTATAAACACCCTGTCTGCAATATGGGAAGCTGTCATGAGAGGGCAGGAGAGGATCTTTGAATGGAAGGCGCGTCGTCCCAAGGATGGCAGGACTTTTTCTGCTGAGGTGTTTCTCAGAAAAATAATGCTGAATAATACCGATGCCATTCTTGCAGCAGTAAGAGACATCACCGACCGCAAGCGTTTGGAAGAGGCCCTCGAAAATGATCAAATACGCCTGGTAAATGATCAAATACGCCTTACGGCCGTGCTGGACAGCATTGACGCCCTTGTGTATGTGGCAGACTTCGATTCTTACGAGCTCTTGTTCTTGAACAAGTACGGCCGCAAAGAATGGGGTGATATCGGTGGGAAAAGATGCTGGGAGGCGCTCCAGAAAGGGCAGGATGGGCCATGCAAATTCTGCACGAACAAGCGGCTGCTGTCGGGTACCGGAGTCCCGACGGGCGTGTATCGCTGGGAATTTCAGAACACAAAGAACGGCAGATGGTATAACTGCCGGGACCAGGCTATCCGCTGGACCGACGGACGCCTGGTTCGTTTGGAAATTGCCATCGACATCACCGAAAGCAAGCATATCAAAGAAACGCTTCTTAACGAGAAGAACAAGTTTCTAACCCTTTCCGAGAGCACACCCCTTGGAATGGTCATGATCGATACAAAGGGACATTTTACCTACATCAATCCAAGGTTCAAAGAGATGTTCGGATATGGCACGGAGGATATCCCTGACGGGCGGGCATGGTTCCAAAAGGCATACCCCGACCCCGAATACCGCAAAACAGTTATCTCCGCCTGGGTGGAAGACCTGAAACGGGCAAAGGTGGGTCAAAAAAGACCAAGGATATTCAAGGTGAACTGCAAGGACGGTACGGAAAAGATCATCAACTTCATTCCTGTCCAGCTCGAGACAGGGGAGCAGATCATGAACTGCGATGACATCACCGAACAGAAGCGCCTTGAGCGGCAGCTCCAAACCGTCTCACTCACGGATGAGCTCACGGGCCTGTACAACAGGCGCGGATTCATCACCCTCTCCGGGAAGCAGCTGAAGATAGCAGAGAGGACAAAAAAAGATATGCTGCTCTTCTTTGCCGATCTGGACAGGATGAAAGAGATCAATGACACACTGGGCCACCAGGCGGGCGACATGGCGCTTGTTGAAGTTGCGGCGATCTTTAAGGAGGTGTTCAGGGAATCGGATATCATAGGAAGGATGGGCGGAGACGAGTTTGCCATCCTGACAATAGATACCACCGATGAGGCCAGGGAAGTCCTCACGGACCGCCTGCAGAAAACACTTGATAATTACAACAGGCCCGAGGGGAGAAACTACACGCTCTCCCTGAGCATAGGCATAGCACGCTATGACCCCGAAAGACCCTGTTCCCTGGATGAACTTATGACTCAGGCAGACACACTGATGTATGTGGAGAAGAGAAACAAGCAGTGAAGAACCTTTGTATGTTATTCTGATCTGGTCGATTGGCCATTCGCTTCTTTCCGTCTTCTCCCCGTTGCCTTACCCTTTACTCTTTCCCTCCCGCTTACGAGCTCAAAAGCGCCCCGTTCGGTTCCCGAAGGGTCCCAGCGGAGGGCTATTCCCAGCGTGGAGAACCATCTCAGGTTCTCTCGCCTGTGTCCCACAAGCAGGGGGATATCGTTCTTGTGGAGGGTCACGGTCACCTCTTTCGGACAGGTCAGCTTGCCAAGGGCGGTTTCCAGGGCCCCCCGAAATATCCGCGACTGCACGAGAAGGCCGTAAGCCGGATGATAGAATCCCCCCGCCACCATGCCGCTCACCATTTCATTGTCCGTGAGGCCCACGTTGGCAACATCAATGTCATGTCTTAACGCATTGACATAGATAAAACAGGCCCTTTCGAGGGCATCATCAAAGGATATGGGCTTGAAATCTCCCCTTTCATAAAGGCCGTAGAGGGGTGTGTTCCTGAGAATTACAAGGGGATAGATCCGAATGTATTCCGGCCTCAGCCTCACCATGTCCTCTACCGTTCTTTCGATATCGCTCATTGTCTCGCCGGGCAGGCCCACCATGAACTGAAGGGCGAGCCTGAACCCCTCGCCGCCCAATCTTTCATACGCGCAATAAAGGTCTTGCGCCGTATGGTCCCTGTTGACGGCGGCAAGAATGGCATCGTTGAAGGTGGGAATGCCGAGTTCGATAAGATCCACCCCGTTTCTCTTGAGGATGTCGATGGTCTCGTCCACGAGAGGAACCGGCTTCGTGGAGAGGCGGAAACCGCTTATAACATTGCGGTGCTCGGCGAACAAAGAAAAAAGCCCCTCCAGGGAGGCGGGCTCTATCCCGAAGATGTTCCCCCCGAAGAGACCGACCTCGCAAACCTCGCGACGGCCCTTGAGCGCACTGTCAATCCTTGTCTTGAGATCCCCAACGCCTATGTCGGTTATATAACCCTGGTGGCAGTAGATGCACCGCTGCCCGCAGCCTGAATGGGGAAGGAATATTGGAACTACCATGGTGTGAACCTCGCCCTATTGTCCACCCTTTCACACCCAAAAAGCAAATCTTTGTGCCGCGCCCCGGGCCAAGGGGGGGAACCGGAACCGTTTCCCCGCTGAAGGCTTGACCGGTATCAGGGACCGCTACCCGGAGAAGCAGGATTGCTGATCTTTAACGGTGGGATTCTTACTATATCGACGGTCACCGATGCCACCGTGATCTCCGGTTCTTCGCCGAAAGACTTGAGAAGCTCACCGTGGATCTGCCCTTTTATCGATCTGCGCTCCCGTGCTTCGGCGATATAACGCAATGTCAGTTCAATCCAGTTGTCCGTCATGGCAATGTAGACGGATGGTTCAACGGGCACCGAGTGGAGGGAGGGATATTTCCTTGCCATCTCCTCGAACTCCATCTTTGCCTCAGCATGAAATCCCTGTGTCAGTTCCTGTCCTTTTGCCAGTATGATCTCGACGGCGCGGCGCCAATTGGTATCATAGGTAACGGGGACCATGATCTCGTCCCAGAGGTAATGTGAGTGCTGTGTGTAGTTGAAAACGGGGTCGGAGAAGACCACGCGGTTTGCCACGCTTACCACCCTGCCCGTATACTGGTCGGCCTTCACCCATTCACCGATCTCCATGACCGTTGTTCGCAGCAAACTGATGTCGAGAACATCCCCAATGACGTTGCCTATCCTTATCCTGTCACCGATCCTGAATATGCTGCCGGTGATTATGTTCAGGTAACCGGCAAAGGAGCCTATCACCTCCTGTGAAGCAAAGGCAACGCCCGCTCCCAGGATGCCGATAATGGTCGCAAAATTGCTTCCCAACCCGAAGATCACCACGAGAATTATCACGGCGGCGGAAATGTATGTGATCTTGCGGACAAGCACGCTCAACGTCTGTATTTCAGACGCATCTTTCACGCGCTTTTTCAGAAGCCTTCCCGCCATACGGCTCACAACGATGGCAAGGCAGGCAATGATAACCGAACTGACGACCTTTTGCAGTATCTCAAGATAGAACGGCGGGATCTGCGGCATGATCAACCTCCCCGAGGTTTCGAATCCCCGATCAAAGTACCGGGCGGCTTCCGTTTACGCCGTCATCGTTTCAATTCTCCTGCAGCTTCACGTAATTTGCAAGGGCTAAAATGGCGGCTTCCATATACAGGGGTGCGCACCGGGGAAAACCCCCATCGGATTCCACGCTGCAACACCAGCGGGCGGAAGGTCTGCCGGCGGCGGTCATGCATCCCGGGCCTCATCACGGAATGCTCCATTATTCTTTGACGTAGCAGGCCAAAGGCAGGTTTCTGGACAAACCCAAACCGCATTTGTTGCATGAAACGCAGGTTGCTTTTCCAAGGTCGCCTCCATTCCAGCCGTGGCGTTATTGATGTATCCTTCCTTCAGACTCAATTGTAGCAGAAAAACGATTGCCTGTCCTCTGGCGGCTGAGCCCGGACCCTGCAATTGCCCCGCGTTGGACAGTCATCGGACGGCATCAATAGCAGCATCTTATGGTGGATATCGCAAAGCAGTGATG